>JAPPDF010000054.1 GCA_028875575.1 Acidobacteriota bacterium | reverse complement strand
CTCGACCGTAGTGACCGCTACGCTCTTCGCTCCCGAGCACGCGCTGAGGGGAAAATGACTGCGCCATGATCACACCCCCTGGTGAGAAATGCGGGCTAGGCGCCACGGGGGAGGGTTCAGCGAGCCCTTTCGAGGTAGGCGCCGCTACTGGTGTCGACGCGGACTTTCTCGCCCGCATTGACAAAGGGAGGAACCTGGACCACCAGTCCCGTTTCCAGCTTGGCAGGTTTGTTGACGCTGGAAGCAGTGGCGCTCTTGAGGCCGGGTTCGGTTTCAACCACCTCCAGGTCCACCGTGGTGGGGAGCTGAATCCCGACGGGAGTCTGCTGGTAGAATTCGACCCTGATGGTGATGTTGGGGACCAGGTAGAGCATGCTGTTTCCCAACAGATTTTCGCCCAGGTGAACCTGCTCGTAGGTGGTCGTGTTCATGAATATGTAGTCTGTTCCGTCCTGATAGAGATATTCCATCTCCTGCTGCTCCAGAGCCACTCTTTCGATGGTGTCGACGGAACGGAATCGGTGGTCGATGAGGGCTCCGGTCCTCAGATTCCTGAGCTTGGATTGCACGAATCCCCGTTTGTTTCCAGGGGTCAGGTGGGTAAAGGAAAAGACCGAAAACAACTCGCCGTCTTTTCGAATCACCATTCCGCGTCTTAGGCTAGTGGCCGATATCATAGTCCTTGTCCTCCAACCTCTCCGGTTGCCGTCACTGCCTGTTCCCGCGCAGAACTTCCGGCTTCCTCGCGGCTTTCTCTCATCATTCTCTCGATTTCGTCCACTTCCCGCGGCAATCCCCGGGAGAGTATCCGGTAACCGTCCCGGGTAACCAGGACGTCGTCCTCGATACGGACTCCGAGGTTCTCCTCGGGAATGTAGATTCCGGGCTCGATGGTGATCACCATTCCGGGCTCCAGGGGGCGACTTCGATCGCTAACCGGGTCGTGGACATCCAGCCCCAGGTGGTGTCCGGTCCCGTGGATGAAGTAACGCCCCAGCCTTCGTCCCTGCCGGTCTCGGCCGCGGCTGTCAATGGTCTGGAAAGCCGCTTGATAGATGGAACCATCGCGGTCGAACGTCGCTCCGGGGCGAACCTGCTTCAGGGCGGCCTCCTGAGCCGCCAGGACGATATTGTAGATTTCCTTCTGCCGGGGAGTGAAACGGCCGCTGACGGGATAGGTCCGGGTGAGGTCGGCGCTGTAGCCATCGAACTCCGCTCCAACGTCGATGACGACCAGGTCCCCGGAGCTCATCCGGCGATTGTTCTCGGCGTAGTGAAGTATGGTGGAGTTGGGCCCCGAGCCGACAATGGAGGGGAATGCGGGCCGGGTGGCTCCCCGGCTCCGGAACTGGTACTCGATGGCTGCCTCCACTTCGTATTCGTAGCGGCCGGGACCGATCGCAGGGAGAGCGTGACGGTGGCCGGCAATGGTGATCTCGACGGCCTGCCGAATTTTCTCGATCTCCCATTCCGATTTCTTCATGCGGAGGAAAGCCACCTCGGGATCGGAATCCAGGATTTCCGCATCGGGTAGCCAGCGGTGCAAGCGCACCCAGGGTTCCGGGCAGCACTTGTCGGTGGCCTGACGGTGCGGGCCGGGCGAGAGGTTGGTGTATACCTTGCTCTTGGCAGGGACTCGTTGAGCCAAGGCATCCGGCAGCTCGTCCAGACTCAGGACCTGCCGCAGGCCCAGGCGGTGGGCCGTCTCGGGTCCGGGCGCCATTCGGACTCCGGTCCAACGCTCCTGTTTCGGGTCCCGCCTGGCCAGGAAGAGGGTTTCCCGAGGACCATCCTCATCGGGGATCAACAGGAGCACGGCTCCAGGCTCGGTGCAGCCGGTCAGGTAGAAGAAGTTCTTGTCGGGAACATACTCGTTCAGGTCGTTGTGGCGCCGGTTGAACAGGAGTGTCACTCCCTCCTTCGCCCTCTGGAGGTAAGCGGTTCGTCTGGCTTGAGCCTCCTGTCCGAGTTGCGAGTCCGAAGGAGAGCCGGGCTCCGACAGCAGCAGAAGAGTGCCGGCAAGGCATAGATGGCTCAAGAGATTAGGCCGCATTGCTTGTCGGGATTACCTCTGGTTTGCCCTGGACGAACCGTACCGTCCTATGGAACGGGATTGCCGCTAACTGAATAGTGGAGAGTGGAGAGTGAAGAGTGGAGAGTGGTCAGCGGAGGGTTTCGGGAACCGGCAAGCGCCTGATGACCTGGTTGCACCTATTGACGGACTTCATCGAGATCGACAAGAGACTTAACGCTTGGATCAAATAACTATCCACTGATCACTATCCACGAATCACTCAATCCGGCCGCGTCAGGAAGCCGTTTTGGGCAGCAGCGGCGCTCGCCGGCCGTCCAGGAAGCGAGCCAGAGGGGCTTGAAACAGAGACATGAGGCCGGTGAAGACATAGCCCACCAGAAACAGCATCAGGAAGGGCAGCGTGAAGTAGTTCCCGTTGGACCAGGCGAAATAGACGGTGAAGGCGAAGTAGACGCCCAGCCCCAGTTCCAGGAAAGGAGTAAAGCCCATTTTCCCCCGGTACTTGCGTTTGGCGGCCAAACCGTCGCCCGCCGAAGCAATGCAGTGCTTGGGAGTTCTGCGAAAGGCGGTCTTTCTGCCGGCGATAGCCTCCAGAACCGCCAGCGAGTTGCTCACCGACAGGCCGATTCCCACCGACAGGAGGAAGGGAAGGTACTTCACCTTTTGCACCCAGCCACTGGCATCCAGCTCGCGCTGGGAGAGCGCGTAAAAGGAAGAGACCGACATGGTCGCCAGCATGAAGAGCGGCAGGTCTATGAAGAGCATCTGAAACCAGCCCTGATAGAAGCGGACGATCATGGCGGGCAGGAAGATCAGCGAAAACATCACCATCAGGGGGTAGGAGCAGTTGGCGGAGAAGTGGAAGGCGGCTTCAATCTTGACCCTCAGCGGCAGCCGAGTCCTGAAGATGGTCGGGAGCAGCTTGATCCCCGTTTGCACCAGCCCCTTGGCCCAACGGAACTGCTGGCTCTTGAACGCGTTCATTTCAACCGGCAGTTCAGCGGGGCAGACCACGTCGGGGAGATAGATGAATTTCCAGCCTTGAAGCTGGGCGCGGTAGCTCAGATCGGTATCCTCGGTCAAGGTGTCGTGCTGCCACCCGCCCGCGTTCTCGATGGCCTTGCGCCTCCAGATCCCGGCCGTGCCGTTGAAATTGAAGAAGAGCCCCGAACGGTGCCGGCCACCGTGCTCCATCACGAAGTGACCGTCCAGAATCATGGCTTCTGTCCGGGTGAGAAGGCTGTATTCGGAGTTGATGTGCCCCCATCGGGTCTGCACCATTCCGACCTTGGAGTCGGCGAAATGGTGGATGGTCTTGCGCAGGAAGGAGGGCTCGGGCACGAAGTCGGCGTCGAAGATGGCCACGAGTTCGCCCTTGGCCACCTTCAAGCCGGCCTCCAGGGCCCCGGCCTTGTACCCCTGGCGGTCTTGTCGATGGAGGTAGTGAATGTCGAAGCCGGCCTGGCGAAAGCGTTCCACGCACTGGCGGGCCAGAAATCGGGTTTCGTCGTTGGAATCGTCCAGAACCTGGATCTCCAGCAGGTCCCGGGGGTAGTCCAGCTTGGTTACCGACTCGACCAGCCGTTCGACCACAAACAGCTCGTTGTAGATGGGGAGCTGGACCGTGACCATCGGGAGCTTGCCGAGCTTTTGCTTGAGTTGAGGCTTTCGATCCCTGTTTTTAAAGTAGAGGTAAACCAGTTGATAGCGGTGCAGCCCGTAAATGGCCAGGATTCCCAGTATGATAAAGTAGGGAATCAGGACGAAGAAATCGAACGCGTCCAGGCTGTGCTGGGCGCGCACCCCGTCCAGAAAGGTTCGATAGGGACCTGAGGGAAACAGAAGGGTCTGAAGATCCCGAATGAAGCTCTGTCCTGGATACTCAAGGTGAAACACGGGGCTGGATCAACCTAATCTAGCGGGATAGGAGGGACAACGCTCCGGCCCCGGCCACAAGGGCTGCCTGGGACTCAAAGGCTGGCGCTTCCGGGACGAATTTCATACGGTTCCTAAATTGCGCTCGGCCAGGATGAACGGGCCGGGAGGCTGGGCCGACGCAGGATCTCGATTCGCAGGGTGAGCTTCTGAAAATTGATACGTTTGCCGCCGCAACCAAGGAACCCCAAAATCCCTCGCACTATACTCTTGCCTCCAATAAAGATCAACTGGTTTTCAGGAACGGGATCGGGTGGATAGCCCACCCCTGCTGGCCGTTGTGGGGCCTGCTGGCCTGCGGGTTGACGTCGGCGTTCCTCTATCGGAGTCTGCCTAACCTGGCGCCGGTCCAGGAAAAAATTCCGGAGTTGGTGACCCTCTACCTGGGTCTGTTCCTCCTCTATCTGCTCTCCCTTTGGCTGTCACTGCAGACGCCCTGCGGTGTAAGAGCCAAGCTGCCCCTCATACTCTTCTTTGCCCTCGCCTTCAGGCTGCTGCTGTTGCCGGCCGCACCGGCGCTGTCCGACGATGTCTACCGCTATCTGTGGGAAGGCTATCTGCAGACGGAAGGGATCAATCCCTATGAACACAGCCCGCAATCGCCGGAACTGGAGGACTACCGAAACCCTGTCTGGCCCTCCGTCAACAACAAGGAGGTCTCCGCCATATATCCCCCCTTCGCCCAGATGGTCCATGCGCTCTTCTACCTCGGTTTCGGCTCCGTTACCGGCTTCAAGCTGGCCTTCCTGGGGGTCGAGGTCGGGCTGGTGGCGGCCATTCTGGCCCTCTTGAGACGGAGCGGTCGGCCGCTGGGTGGCGTCCTGGTCTACGCCTGGAATCCGTTGGTGGTGATCGAAGTGGCCTGGAGCGGGCATCACGATGTGCTGGTGGTCGGACTGCTGCTCTGGGCTCTGTTTCTGCTGCAGATTCGAAGCAGGGTAGCCGCCATGGGTGTGCTGGCGGCTGCCGTTCTTTCCAAGCTCTATCCCTTGATCCTGGCGCCCGCTTTCCTCAGGGGAATGCCGGCCCGCTACTGGGGATGGCTGGCCGGGTTCCTGTTGCTGATGCTGGCGCCCTACGTGGGCGCGGGAAGCCGGCTTCTGGCGGGCTTGGGCCTCTACCGCCATCAATGGCGTTTCAACGGGTTTCTCCATTCCTGGCTGACCGGCCAGGGCTTCTCTCAGATCTGGGTGGAGGGACTGGTGGGGGTTGCGTTGTTGACACTGCTCTGTGTCTGCTGGGTTCGAGGAACCTGCAGGCTGCGGCAACTCTATTGGTTGACCGGCGCCGTGCTTCTCTTCTCCCCGACCCTCTTCCCCTGGTACCTGGTCTGGATCGTTCCCTTTCTCTGCTTTTTCCCCAATCCGGCCTGGCTGCTGCTGTCAGGCCTGTCGGTTCTGTCCTACGAGGTTCTGAACAACTGGTCTGTCCTGGGAATTTGGCGGAGCGACCCGTTTTTTCTGAAGTTGCAGTACTATCCTTTTTGGGGGATGTTGGTGTTGATGGAAATTCGAAGTCTTTGGCGGCGGAGGCTGAGACCTGCCCAATGAATCGGACGCACCACATTGCGGTGATCGACGACGAAAGGGAGAGCCTGGCTGCGATCTCCCGTGCTCTCAGGAGAGTCGGGTACCAGGTGGATTCCTATGAGGACAGCCAGGCGGCCATGGCTCAACTGGACCGGTTCAAGCAGTTCGACCTGGTCATCACCGACTTGAAGATGCCTCGGGTAACCGGCATGGACTTGCTGAGGGCGGTGCGATCCGTCAATCCGGAGGCCGGAGTGCTGATGGTGACGGGACATGGCACGGTGGAAACCGCGGTGGAGGCCATGAGACTGGGGGCCGACGACTACATCCTGAAGCCCCTGGACTTGTTCGAGTTGCGGGACCGGGTGCGACAGATCCTGGAGAGCCGGGCACCCGGCGCCCGGGGGTCGGACCCGGCCGTCCGGAGCCTTGCCGGCGCCGCCACCCGGATTTTAGGCGATTCCCCCGTCATGCGGGATCTTCTCAAGCAGATCGCCACGGTCGCGCCCACCCGCTCCACCGTTCTGCTGCTGGGCGAAAGCGGCTCCGGCAAAGACCTGGTGGCCCAAACCCTTCACGAAAACAGTCCGCGCAGAGACCGGAATTTCCTGCCCTTGAATTGCGCCGCTCTCAGCCCGACCCTGCTGGAGAGCGAGCTGTTCGGCTACGAGGCCGGAGCCTTTACCGGAGCCCGCCAACGGCGCCTGGGAAAGCTGGAAATGGCCGACCGGGGAACGCTCTTCCTGGATGAGATCGGGGAGATGCCACCGGAGATGCAGGTGAAGCTGTTGAGGTTCCTGGAGACCCGGGAAATCATGCGAGTCGGGGGGAATGCGTCTCTGCAGTTGGATGTCCGACTCATCGCGGCGACCAATCGGGATCTGGTCGAGGCCGTCAGTCAGGGGACCTTCAGGACCGATCTCTACTACCGCCTCCGGGTGGTGACCCTGCGGGTGCCTCCACTCAGAGAGCGGACAGGGGACATCCCGCGGCTGGCCTGGTCGTTTGTTGAGGCCTTCGCGGCCGAGCATCGCAAGCGGATTCACAGGCTCGAGCCGGAGTTGCTGGACCGGCTGGTGCAGCACCCCTGGCCGGGAAATGTGCGCGAACTGCGAAACCTGGTGGAGAGCCTGGTGGTATTCTGCAAGGGAGACACCCTCAGGATGGAAGATCTTCCGCCGGACCTTCGCATCGGCGAGCCGGCCCCACCGCCGGGCTCGGAGGCGGAACCGCCCCGATTCGCGGACCTGAATCTGGACACCATCGAGCGCCAGGCGGTTTTGCAGGCATTGGAGCGCAGCCAGGGCAATCGGCAGCGGGCCGCCAAGCTCCTGGGAATGGGCTTGAGGACACTGCAGAAGAAGCTCAAGGAGTATGGACTGACCGCGCGGCGGCGGTAGCGGGTTGTGTGGAGAGTGGAGAGCGGAGAGTTGTTGGTGGACAGCCGTGCCCCCGCCCTGCGATGCGGAACTTACACTGTGAAACAGGGACCCTTCAAGACATTGATCGGCGGTCAGTGTTTGGTGGAGCGATTGGGGAACAGGCAAGTGCCCAATGATCCGGTTGCAAGCATTGAATGATTGCGGCGAGACCGACCAGATGCTTGACGTGTCGATCAAATAGCTCTCCACTCTCCACTATTCACTTTTCACGTAAGCCACGCTGCCGTCTGATGCGACGGAGGGGCTGATAGAGGGCGAAGCAGGAGTGTTTCAGGTAAGTGGATAGATTTGGAATTCGCGCTATGATTAAGGTCCTGTTGAGTGGCGGTGCTCCCTTGGGGTGCTTGCGTGTGGCCATCACCGTGGCCGGGGGTGATCGATGGGTGGGACCATCAAGCAAGTCGGCATCATCGCCAAACCCAAGCTCAAGACGGTGGCCCCTGTCATCGGTCGGTTGCAGCAATGGTTTGCGTCCCGGGGGGTCGACTGCGCTCTGGAGCAGGAAACCGCGGCTATCGTCAATGAACGGGGAATGCCCAAGTCGGAGATCCCCGGCGCCTGCGACCTGATCGTGGTCCTGGGAGGCGACGGTACGCTGCTCTCGGTGGCGCGCGTGCTGGACTCTTGTCGGGTTCCGATTCTGGCAGTCAACTTCGGCAGCCTCGGGTTTCTGACCGAGATCACACTGGAGGAAATGTTCCCCACTCTGGAGCTGATCCTGCAGGGGAAGGCCAGTGTTCAGCGTCGAATGATGATCGATGTGGCAGTGGTTCGCGACGGCAAGCCCTTCGCAGACTATAGGGCCTTGAACGACGTGGTCCTGACCAAGGCGGTGCTGGCGCGGATCATCGACATCGACGTCCGGATTGACGGCCACTTCGTGGCTACCTACAAGGCTGACGGCCTGATCGTGGGCACCCCCACCGGGTCGACCGCCTATACCCTTTCCGCCGGCGGCCCCATTCTCTATCCCACTCTGGGGTCCATGCTGGTAACTCCCATTGCCTCGCACACCCTGACCTTCCGCTCGCTGGTCGTGCCCGATTCCGCCTCCATCGAATTGAGTCTGAAAGCCACCCAGGAGTCGGTATTTCTGACCGTCGACGGACAGACCGGCCTCGATCTGCAGGGAGACGACCGCATTCGGGTCCGCAAGTCCGCCAGCACGGTCGAATTGATTGAATCTCCCGGTAACAGCTTCTTCGACATCCTGAGGCGCAAGTTGAAGTGGGGCGAGCGCTAAGGGGGCCGGACTCGCCTGAAACGGAAAAAGAGTAATCCACCAAGGGCCACGAAGCGTGACGATTCTGCCGCATCGGCAGGGCTGCGGCCCGGCAAGCTGGCGTACGCCCCCTCGAGGGGCAAGAGTGATGGGAGGAGGCACCCCACCCGGGAGCGCGGGCGTCCCGCCCGCATGCGCTGTCGTTGCGTGCCGCTCAGTTTCCCTGCGAAGGGGCAGCCGGCCACCCTTCCGTCGGGAACGGCATGGGGCCGTCCCAAGCAGAGCCCCGGCGCCGTTGCCGGTCGAGCCGCGCCGAGGAGATGGCCGAGGCAGTGCCAGTGTTGTGCGGGCGGGACGCCCGCGCTCCCGGGTGGGCTCCTTCCCATGACAGGGTCACACCAAGGGGACGAAATTGCAGTAGCATTTCGGCGCCGCTTGTAGTTGAAGGAGATCCATCCGTTGGCCAATGCGAAGAAAGCTTCCTTCTTCAAACAGGTGTACCGCGTGGTGGGCGCCATCCCTTCCGGGCAGGTGCTGACTTACGGGCAGATCGCCACCCTTGTGGGTACTCCCTATTTGGCCCGTCAAGTGGGTTGGGCCATGCACGGCTGTCCCCCGGGCCTGCCCTGGCAGCGGGTGGTAGGCGCCGGAGGACGCCTCCTGACCCGTTCTCCCAATCCGCCGGGGGGCTCCCTGCAGCAGCGTCAGCTGCTGGAACAGGAGGGAGTCCTGTTTACCGGTGAGCGGGTGGATATGAGTCGACACCAGTTTATTCCTCCCAGAGGATTCCTCAAGAACCGGAAATGATCGTCCCCCAGGCGTAGCTCGGGTGTCGCGGTGTACGGGGCATGCTGCCACTGCATGCAGCCGCGGGCGCCAGCCACGGCGCAGGCCGTTGGAATCCCCATGTTAAGATGGGCCGGCGCAGCCTGCGGGTGTCACCGGCGGCGCGTTTCTGTATGGGGGAGGCCATGGCAGGGTGGAGTTGGAGTCGGCGGCTCGCCGGGCCCGCGTTGCTCCTGGGACTGCTTGGATGGGGGTGTCGGGCTCAGGCGCCGGGCGAAAACGTCCTGCTGCTTTGCGCGGCCGCCAGCACCACCGGCGTGGTTGAGGAGATCCGGGATCGATACACACGTCAAACCGGCCAGGCGGTCGAGCTGAACTTCGCCAGCACCGCAACCCTGGCGACACAGATCCGCAGCGGAGCCGAAGCAGACCTGTTTCTAGCGGCAGACGAAGGTTGGACCCGGGTCCTCACCGGCATCCCGGGTCTGGTGGCGGACCGGATCGATCTGCTGGGCAACGGTCTGGCGGTGGTGCTCCCCACGGGGAGTCAACGCTCCCTCCGATCTCCTCGCGAGCTGCTGGAGGCCTCCTTTGCCTCCGTTGCCATGGCCAATCCCGACTCCATGGTTCCGGCGGGTCTCTATGCCCGGGAGGCTTTGGTCCGGCTGGGCTTGTGGGAGTCGCTGCGGTCCAGGATGGTTTACGGGGATAACGTCCGGACAGCGCTGGCCTACGTGGAGACCGGTAGCGTGGCAGCCGGGATCGTCTATCGAACCGATGCACTGGCCAGCTCT
This sequence comes from Acidobacteriota bacterium, assembly GCA_028875575.1. Taxonomy (NCBI): domain Bacteria; kingdom Pseudomonadati; phylum Acidobacteriota; species Acidobacteriota bacterium. Next base: position 66,184 of record JAPPDF010000054.1, on the reverse strand, counting down.
CAGGTCGATCTGGCCCTTGAGATCGCTCCAGGGCTGCACCGGAAGATCCGATATCCGTTGTTGCTGCTGAGCCATGGCGGGCGTTCCGACGCCGCGCGCGATCTGTTCGAATACCTGCAGGGCGCCGAGGCGACCGCCCTGTTCCGGAAGCACGGCTTCACCCGCCTGTCCGAAGCCAGGCCGGAGTAGCGCTCTTGAATTTCCGGATGCATTGGTTGACAGCTTCCTTCATCGTCACAGAGACGGGTTTCCATGGAATTCAGCGCCGCCGAGTGGTCTGCGATTCACAATAGCCTCAGGGTCGGCCTCTTCGTCGTGCTGGTGAGCCTGCCCCCGGGGGTATGCCTGGGCTATGTGTTGGCCAGACATCGATTTCCGGGGAAGTGGCTGGTGGAGGTGGCAGTCAACCTGGCGTTGGTGGTGCCACCCGTGGTGACCGGTTACCTGCTGCTGCAGGTCTTCAAACCGGCGGCCCCGGTGGGCGGGTTCCTGGGCCAGACATTGGGTCTCAGAGTGGCTTTCGAGTTTCCGGGACTGGTGGTGGCGGCAGCCGTGATGAGTTTCCCCTTGATGGTTCGGGCCATCCGGCTCGGCTTTCAGTCGGTGGATCCGAACCTGGAGACCGCGGCCAGGACTCTGGGCGCGGGTTGGTGGAGAACTTTTTTCACCGTCAGCTTGCCGCTGGCCCGCAACGGCGTCATTGCCGGTTGCGTTCTGGCCTACGCCAGAAGCCTGGGGGAGTTCGGGGCAACCGTCATGCTGGCCAGCCAGCGAGAGGGAAACCGGACCATCCCGCTGTTGATTTACACCTTGAAGGACCGGCCCGACGGGCTGGCTTCCATCTGGCCGCTGGTGGCGGTTTCGCTGCTTCTGGCCGCCGCCGCGCTGGTTGCCAGCGAATATCTGGAACGCAAGGGGTTGCGGCATGAGTCGGCTTGACTTCAACTGCCGTCACCGGTTCCCGAGCGGGTTCGAGGTCGACCTTGCTTTTGAGGCCACCGGCCTGGTGACCGCCTTGTTCGGCCCCTCGGGAAGCGGAAAGACCAGCGTGCTCGGCATGATCGCCGGCTGGTTGACGCCGCAATTCGGCCGGATTCGGCTGGGCTCGCGCTGGCTCGACGACAGTCGGGCCGGAATCCACCTGCCCACCGAGCGCAGGCAGGTCGGAATGGTGTTCCAGGACCATTGGCTCTTCCCACACATGAGCGTCGCGGACAATCTCGGCTACGGGCAACGGCGCCGGAGGAGCGGTCCTCCCATTCTCCTCGAAAGGGTCGTGGAGGTGCTGGAGCTTGAGGACCTGGTGCGTCGCTATCCCGGGAGCTTGTCGGGGGGTGAGCGCCAGCGGGTGGCTTTGGGGCGGGCATTGTTGAGCAACCCGGAACTGCTCCTGATGGATGAGCCGCTGGCTGCTCTGGACGAGGCTCTGAAGCTCCGGATCCTGGCCTATCTGGAAAGGGTGGTCACGGAATGGAACATTCCGACCCTGTTCGTCAGCCACGGACAGGCCGAGGTGCGCCGATTCGCCCAGCAGGTGGTGGTGATGGAAAGAGGGAGGGCGGTGGCGGAGGGCACGCCGGAAGAGGCGCTGGGACAGCCCACCCCCTTGGGATGGACCCATTCGGCCGGGCCGGTCAATCTGCTCCGGATCGATGGAGCCATGCTGCGCGGCGACCAGTGGGTCGGAAGGCTGGGAGGCCAGGAAATGAAGCTCCCCGCGGTGCACTGCGATCCCTCCCACCCGCTCTTTGTCCGGTTCCGGCCCTCGGACGTGACCCTGAGCCTTGAGGATGTCCGGGGGCTGAGCATCCGAAACCATGTTCGGGGGGTGGTCAGCCGCATGCTGGAGTTGGCGGGCGGATTTTTCGTAGCGGTGGACGTGGGCCAGATCCTGTGGGCCGAGGTGACCCCCGCTGCAGTGCGTGACCTCGGGCTCCAACCGGGCTCGCAGGTGACCTGCCTGATCAAGACCCGCAGCCTGGAGGTGGTGGGTTAGCCCGCAAGTGTCACCGGGGGCGGGCCGCGCCCGCAGCCCGCGCCCTCCTGAAAGGGCGCGCCGATTTCGAGAGGCGTCGGACGACTCCCAAGGAGCAACCTCATCAGCAAACGTCCCTCCCTGCCAGTCTGGATTCGACTGAGGGCAGAGTACCTGGCAGCCCGGCTCTTGCTTGGTATCTTCGGCACTCTCCCCCGTGGGGTTGCCCTGTGTCTGGCCCGGGGAGTTGCCACCCTGGCCCATCGGAGCCTGGGCCATCTCCGCCGCACCGCAACCCGAAACCTGAACCTGGCCTTTCCCGACTGGACCTCCGAACAGACCAAGGCCGTGGTTCGGGGAGTCTTTCAGAACTTTGGAAGATTGCTGGTCGAATTTGCAAGGCTGCCCAGGCTCAACCGTGACAATATTTCCCGGGTGGTGGTCTATGACGGCTTTGACCATTTCGCCGAATCTCTTCGCCGGGGCAACGGCACCCTTTTTCTGACTGCCCACTACGGAGCCTGGGAGCTGTGTCCCTTTGCCCATGCGCTCTATGGCCACCCGCTGAAATTCGTGGTGCGGCCGATCGACAATCCCTACGTGGACCGTCTGGTCAACGCCTACCGAACGGCTTCCGGCAATCAGGTCATTCGTAAGAAAGACTCCTTGAGGGAAATGCTCAGGACCCTGAAACGGAACGAAGGGGTCGGCATCCTGATCGATCAGAACACCACCCGCGACGCGGGGGTCTTTGTGGATTACTTCGGCCTGCCGGCCTGCACCACCACGGTCCTGGCCGCCCTGGCATTGCGAACGGGAGCCACCGTCATTCCAGGCGTGCTCATCTGGGACAGCACCCGCAAGATCCATCGACTCCACTTTGAGCCGCCGGTCGAGATCGTCCAGACGGGCGACACCCGTGCCGACATCGTGGAGAACACGGCCCGCTTCAACAAGATCCTGGAAGGCCTGGTCAAACAACACCCGGATCAATGGCTCTGGGTTCACCGCCGCTGGAAGACCCGCCCGCCGGGCGAGGTGTCGCCCTATTAGGCGGGGGAGGGCATTTCCCATGAAATCCGTTTCACAGGAGCCGGCAGCACCCATTCTGGTGGTGGCGGGCGAGGCTTCCGGAGACATGTATGCCGCCGAGCTGGTCCAGGCTCTAGGAACCAGGCTGGGCGCCTCCGGACCTGCCTACTTCGGGTGCGGCGGCCCGGCTCTGCGGCAGGCAGGGATGGAGATCCTGGTAGACAACCGGCAACTGAGTGTGCTGGGGCCTTTCGAGGCCGTTTCCCATCTGGGCCGGTTTTTTGCCGCCCTGCGACAACTGGAGACTGCCGCCAGGCAAAAGAAGCCCCGCTGGGCTATTTTGGTCGACTTCCCGGACTTCAACCTCCCCTTGGCCAAACGGCTCAAGCGACAGGGTATAGGCGTATTCTACTTCATCAGTCCCCAGGTCTGGGCCTGGCGGAAGCGCCGGGTGCATGCCCTTCGACGATGGGTGGACCGAATGATCGTCATTCTGCCCTTCGAGGCCGACTTTTACCGGCGATACGGGATGCAGGTGGAATACGTTGGTCACCCGCTGGTGGACCGGGTGAAGACTTCCTGCTCGCGGGCTCAGTTCCTGCGCTCATTCGGTCTGGTCGAGGACCGCCTGACCATCAGCCTGCTTCCAGGCAGCCGATCCGGGGAAATCCGGTTCAATCTGCCGGCCATGGCCCGCACGGCGCGGCGGCTCCAGTGGGAGCATTCGGCGCAGTTTCTGGTACCGTTGGCCGCTCCCTCGCATGCCCGGCTGGTCCGCGGTCTGATCCGGGACGAGGCCCCCGGGCTCTCGGCATCGCTGGTCGAGAACGACACCTACAACAGCGTGGGCCATTCCGACCTGGCGGTGGTTTCCAGCGGTACGGCCACCCTGGAGGCCGCCCTGTTGGGAACTCCGCTGATAGCGGTTTTCCGGATCTCGATTCCGAGTTGGATTGTGGGCCAGTATCTGATCGATGTGCCCTACTACAGCCTGGTCAACCTGATTGCCGGTCGCGGGATCATCCCCGAGCTCTACCAGCAGGACTTTACCGACGACCGGCTCTATGCCGAGATCCGGAAGTTTCTCACCGAATCCGGTTGTTCCGCGCGTGCTAGAATGGCGCTGTCCGGAGTCAGGGAAAAGCTGGGTCGGGGAGGTGCCGTCCCGAGGGCTGCCGAGAGCATTGCTTCCTGGATGGAAGCGGGACCGAAAGGGGGATGATGCAGGCCGGTGTCCTGTCTCAGAAATAATGTTGCCATCTCCGATGGAGGTTCCACCGGGAAACTGTCGGTTCGATAGATTCTTCGCGCTTCAGCGCACAGGCACCGTTCTGCTTCCCTCCCGGGAACCTCCATCGGCCCTCCGGGTTCGGGCGGAACGGCGCTGTCTTCGTCGTCGCTCCTCCTCGCAATGAATGGCATTGGCTCGTCGTCGCTCCTGGAATCCAGTGCCGTTGCGCTCCGAAAGATGACAACCCTGTTTCTGAGACAGAACACTAGCCCGCATTTCTCACCAGGTCGCTGGAGTCATGATGAAAGGCCATTTATTTTCAGGAACTTGTTCCCCCGATTGGGATGCCTAGCGGTTACAGACGGCGCTGGGCGTGCCCTGGCTTGTCCTTTTTCCCTCAGCGCATCCATGCTCGCTCGACCGTAGTGACGGCTACGCTCTTCGCTCCCGAGCACGCGCTGAGGGGAAAATGCCTGCGCCATGTTCACGCCCCCTGGTGAGAAATGCGGGCTAGTCCGGGTCGATCTGGCCGGTTGCCTGGATTTTCAGTTCGTGGAGACAACAGCATCGGACCGATTTTCGTCCTAACCGTTTGGAAGGTTGACCCTGTCCCGAACGACTGGAGAATTGCTGATGTCAGAATGGTTCAATAGATCCTGCCCGTGGGCTCTCGCTCTCCTGGTGGTGCTGCTGGCCGGCTCCGCTCCCCTGCCGGCCCAGCAGATCGACCAGGGCCCCTCCATCGACGTTGAAGAGTATGACGTCTCAGTCGAGCTCCGACCGTCGCAGCAGGAATTGCAAGCCGCCGCCACCCTCAAGTTCTCTTCCAGCCAGGACCGGTTGAGCCGCATTTCCCTGGAATTCAACGGCAATCTGACCGTAAAGCGGATATACCTTGCGGATCGGCCCCCGGCTCCCGGCAGCCTGTCACGGGCGTCCGCCCAAGGGCAGGTCGCTTACGGCCCAGAACGGGAGAAGGAAGGGGTGCCCTACCTGTCGCGGCGACGGCCCGCCGCCCCCAAGCCCGCCTCCAACCCCGAACTTCCCGCTCCTGACCCAGCCGCGCAGGATCCCAATCTGCTTGTATTTCAGCAGGATTTCGACCAGCACCTCCTGGAAGTCCAATTCCCTCGGTGGCTCGATTCGGGACAGGCCGCCTCCCTGGTGATCGAATATGACGGCAGGCTCTTCTCCGCCGAGCACTCTCCCCTATTCGGTGTCGCTACCGCCCGGGTAAGCGAGGACTTGTGTTACCTGCTGGACGTCAGTCGATGGTTTCCCACGCACGGATATCGTGAGGATCGGGCCAGGGCCACCTTTCGGGTGACGGTTCCCCGGGGTTACCTGGTTGCCATGGATGGGGAGCTGGTTTCCCTGGATCGGCAGGAGGAGCAGGAGACCTTCACCATCGTGAACCGGCAGCAGGACTTTCCCGGCTCGCTGGCGGCAGCCCCTTTCAATGAAATTCCGGTCCAGGTGGGCCCGGTGGAGTTGCGGTACTACGTCATGGACCACAAGCGGGATTTCCTGGATGCCCATACCCGGGTGATCGGCGAGCTGCTGGATCTCTACTCCGACAAGTTTGCGCCCTATCCCTCCCGGACCTTCAGGGTGGCGGTGATCGACGACGATTCCCTCTTGGGGTTTTCCTCGCCGGGCATTCAGTTCCTGGCCGACCGGGCCTTTGGTCCCGAGCCGAACGTCAACCTGCTGGCCAAGGAGATCTCCTATCAGTGGTGGGGTTCCCTCGTCGTTCCCCGGACCGAGCGGGACCTGTGGCTGAAAGAAGGATTCTCCTCCTACTCGGCCCTGCTCTATCAGGAAAGCGTTTCCAGCCCGGAGGAGTTTGCCGAACAGCTCAGGGAAGTCGCCGTGGCGGCCTTGCTCTATGAAGGCGAGTCCTCCATCCTCAACGCCAATCTTCTGGACCTCTACTCGCCCGAGTACAACTCCGTGCTCAAGAGCAAGGGAGCTTACGTCCTCCACATGCTTCGGGCGGTGATCGGCGACGAGAAGTGGTTTGAGCTGATGAAGCAATTCGTCTATGACTACGGTTACAAGACCGCCTCCATTGGAGACTTCAAGGCCCTGGCCGAGAAGATTTCGGAAACGGACCTGGGGTACTTCTTCTCCCAGTGGATTGAACAGACCGGCGTGCCCGAGTTCCAGTACGAATTCACCACTTACCGCATCAAGGACGGTTTCCGGGTGGATGGGGTCATCACGCAGGATCTGGACCTTTTCAAGATGCCAATGGAAATTCTGATCGAGACGGAGGGCGAGCCCGAGACCAAGCAGATCGAGGTCATGGGCACGGAGTCCTTCTTTTCGGTCGCAACCTTCGGAAAGCCGATCAGGGCGGTCATCGACCCCAACCATCGCCTGCTGCGGGTCTCCGACGACATTCACCTGGCTTCGCTCATCGCCAAGGGGGATGAGCTCAGAAGGATGGGTGAGTACACTGCAGCCATTTCCCAGTACCAACAGGCGATCGAGCTGAAAAAGAGAAGTTCCCTGGCCTTCTTCCGGATTGGCGAAGTATTCCTGGAGCAGCGCAGCACCCAATCCGCCGCCAACTCCTTCCGGGAGGCCCTCAACGGCGATCTGGACCCGCAGTGGATCGAAGTCTGGTGCTACGTCAACCTGGGCAAGATCTTCGATATGGCGGGTCAACGGGACCGGGCCCTCAACGAGTACCAGAAGGCCCTGGACACCAACGACAACACCCAGGGTGCCCAGCAGATCGCCCAGAAGCACATCGAGGAGCCCTACAAGTACCAGGGCCCCCGGGTGCTGATCCGATAATCTGCAGCAGCCTGCCTCAGAGAGGGCGTGACTCCTCCCGTTCCATCGCCCTCTTGCCACCCTTTTTACCCTCCCTCGAGTTCGTGCCTGGAATTGCCGGGAACCGGCAGCGCGTTTCGTTTGGACGGCACCCCCCTGCTCTGCAGTTTTTCTTGATCAGGCGTGGTCAAGGACAATCGTCTATCAAGAATATCGTCTGTGATATACTTATCGATTGGATATCTTTGAGGATATTATGAAAGTGTCCAAATGGGGAAATAGTCTCGCCGTTCGACTCCCCAAGACACTGGTTGAGGACCTCGGTCTGAAGCCGGGAGACCTGTTGGAGGTCGTATCGGCGGCGCCGAATCGCATCGCTGTGGCAAGAGATGAGCGGCGGGCGCTGGCTGTCGAACGCATGCGCGCTCGTGCATTGTCCATTCCCGACGATTATGTATTCGACCGTGAGGAGGCCAACTCCCGGTGATCGCGTTCCTCAACACCAACATTCTGATTTACGCCCAGGGCAGCGGGGCCAAGAGCGAGGTGGCGCGACAGACAATCCTGGCGGGTGGGGTGATCAGTGTGCAGGTCCTGAGCGAGTTTGCTTCCGTTCTTCGCCGCAAGTTCGCCTTTGAGTGGGACGTTATCGACGAGGCTATCGCCGATCTGAGAACTGCGCTCGATCCGGTCCGTCCCATCGGTATCGAAACCCACACGGAAGCTGTTGCCTTGGCCCGATCGCACGGCTTCGGCTTCTATGACGCTCTGATTGTCGCCTCCGCGCTCGAAGCCGGATGCGACGTTCTGCTAACGGAGGACCTGCAGCCAGGCCGGCGCATCGCGAGTCTGACAATCCTCGATCCGTTCGCTTGACAGACCTCGGCAGGTTGCGGAGACCCGCCGCTGTGGCAACGGTGCAGCAGGAGTCTGTCCCCGGGAGCCGGGTCAAGCTTCACAGGGGGATTTGCGGTTTCCGGGAGGGGGGAGGGGAATCGACGGTGGTGGTGAAGACCTGGAGGGGTGCATGGCGCAGGGTTGTTTGACGGGAACGCCCGAACGAATTGGACTTGGCCGATGAAGCACACATGGACACTGCAGCAGTCCAACCCGCCGGTCTACCGGTGCAGTCGTTGCAACCAGGTCCTGCCTCTGGAAAGGAACAAGCAGCTACCCTGGGACGTCTGCCCGGCGAAGCAGTGGCCTGACCGGACCTGGCGAGCGGCAAATGTCGACTACGTTTCCTTCCCCAAGAAACCGCCGAAGCAACTGTTGCTTCCCTTCGAGTGAAGAAACAGGGGACGTCGTTGAATTACCCGGAAAACTCCGATCACACCGAAATCCGGAAGAGATCGAGGAGAGATCGGGCATGGATCCCCTACCAGGCAAACCACTCCAACGTCCACATCGCCAAGGCATTTCAGAACCTTCCATCCGATTGATTCCAATTGCTCCAAAACCTCCCTTGGTTACCTGGGATTCCCGCAGACCGGCGGGCTTTGCGGCGCTCCCGGTCCAATCCTGAAGGCGGTTCCCGGCCGCACCCGTCCGGTAGGAATGGGCGGGGTGCTGTGCTATGATTCGGCCACTCGCCGTAACCCTCCATTCGACGGGAATCCCGATGTCCAATACCGCGGAACGAAGGAGCCGGAACGTTTCAGCCGAAAGCCCCAGTCGGCTGCGGTCCGCCCTCAGACTCAAGGAGCAGGAAGTCGCCATCCTGCACCAGATCAGCCGGGCGATCAGCGGAAATCTGAACCTCAAAGACGTTCTGCACGAAATCGTCGATCTGGTAACCCACGTGACCAAGGGAGATTCCTGTCTCCTGTACCTTTTGGACCAGACCGGGGAAGAGTTGGTGCTGCGGGCCTCCAAGAACCCTCACCCCAGGATCATCGGCCGGATCAAGGTGAGGCTGGGGGAGGGAATTACCGGCTGGGTGGCTCAGGAGCGACAGCCGGTCGCCATCCAAAAGGACGCCAGCAACGATCCCCGCTTCAAACTGTTCCACAACCTTCCGGAAGATCGGTATCAGGCCTTTCTCTCGGTCCCGGTCATTACCAAGAACGAGGTGATCGGGGTCATCAACGTGCAGCACCGCCGTTCCCATCGCCATTCCTCCAGCGAGAAGACCCTGTTGATGACCATCGCCAACCAGGTCGGCGCTGCCATTGAAAACGCCCGCCTCTATGAAGAGGCCCGGAGGAAGGCCCTTCAGTTGGAGACCCTCTCCAACGTCAGCCAGACCATCACCTCCCACCATTTCCTGGACGAGATGCTCCAGTTCATCGTGGGCATGATCGCGGAGGCCATGAACTCTCCCATCTGCTCCATCATGTTGCTGGACGACGAGGGCAAGGAGCTGGAAATCAAGGCCACCCACAGCCTCAGTCAAGACTATGCCTCCAAGCCCAACCTTCCGGTCCACCGCAGCCTGCTGGGCCGGGTGGTGAAGGGCCGCAAGCCCCTGGTCATCCGCGACGTCACCCAGGAGCGGGGCTATGCCTATCGAGACCTGGCTCGCCGGGAAGGACTCCGCTCCCTGGTCTCGGTTCCGCTGATGATCAAGGACCTGGTCATTGGCGTGTTCAATCTCTACAGTTCCCAGGAGCGAAGCTTTTCGCGCGAGGAGATGCAGTTGTTGACCTCGGTGGCCAACCAGGCGGCCGTGGCCATTCAGAACGCCAAGCTCATGAGCGAAACCATCGCCATGAGGGAGGCCCTGGAGACCCGCAAGATCATCGAGCGGGCCAAGGGAATTCTGTTGAAGGAAGAGCGCTTGGCAGAGGCCGACGCCTACCGCCGCATTCAGCAAAAGAGCATGAAGCTGCGCAAGTCGATGCGGGAGATCTCGGAAGCCATCATCCTGGCCGCCGAGGTCAAGGGGTGAGGGGCGCGAGGAACGTCGAGATGGACGGAATCCCTGAAGTTTAGCCGTCGCTACAGGCGGTGGCAACGGCAAGAGCCCGGCACACGTCGTTCATTTTCTTCGACCCAAGCGTACCGACAAATTTCTTCAAGCGGGTCTTTTCGACCGTTTGGACGTGGTCCAGGTTAACGGCCGAATCCTTCTTCAACCCTTCTTCCACTCCCACAACAACCTCGCTTGGCGCTCCCCGAATCACGGATGTAACCGGCGCCACCATCACGGTGTGCAACAACTCGATGACTTCCGGACGGGTCAGCACCAGGACCGGCCGAGGCTTTTCCGGACGAGAGAGGGAAAGTAACCAAATTTCACCACGTCTTATTCTTCCATCCATGCAGCTTCACCCTCCCACCCCTTGAATTCTTTCCCGAGGTCAGCATTGGCGCCATATGCCTTTCGGTACTGACGGGCGATCTCGACTCGGCTTTGACGGGCCAGGTATTCTGATGTGGCACGGCGAAGAACTGCGGATCGTCCAATCTTCTGTACTTCTTCAGCCTTGTCGAGTCTGGCCAACAACTCTTCATCCATCGTAATCTGTATGGTCTTAATAGCTATATTATATGTGGCACCATGCGGTGTACCAATGGAGTTCTTTCGCCGCAACCTCCAACAGATCGAGAGGTTCGCCGACCACTGTCGGGTGGTAACAGGGGACGCAGTTGGATTGCCGGCAAGTTCCGGGACATGGCTGTCGGTCGACGCCTGAGGTCCCGAGAACTTTCTTGGTCTGGATTTGGCGAAGCAGCCTTCTTTCTCATCCCTCGACCCTCGGAGGGATGCCCTAAGGCGTTGAGCGCGACAATGTGCCGGGATACAATTCAGTCGATCCGTGCGCGATTGGCGAACGAATGCCGAGAGGCGTTGAGCAGCGGGTCCATGGAACATGGCGGAACCACGGAACATCTCGTTGACTGTCCCTTGCTGAAGCCAGGTGGGCACAACCCGAATCGGTCATCGCTCATTATTCCTGTCAGATATTCGTCGGGACGATCAGAATGATCACCCAGAAACGTTTTCCCATAGGCAGTCGCGAGCGGCCCCTCCAGGTGGCCATCGTGGGCTCCGGTCCTTCGGGGTTCTACACGGCCGACACCCTCTTGAAGCAGAAGGATCTTCACCTGAAGGTGGACATGTTCGAACGCATGGCCATGCCCTACGGGCTGGTGCGCTACGGTGTGGCCCCCGATCACCAGAAAACCAAGCAGGTGATTCGCATCTACGAAGCCACGGCCAGGGATCCGCGCTTCCGATTCTTCGGAAACGTCCAGGTAGGCCGCGATCTGCAGGTGAAAGAACTGCAGGAGCACTACGATCAGATTGTTTATGCCGTCGGATGTGAGTCGGACCGGCGGTTGGACATCCCGGGAGAGGATCTGCCGGGCAGCCACACGGCCACGGCGTTTGTGGCCTGGTACAACGGGCATCCCGATCATCGGGACGACCTGTTCGATCTGTCCGCACGGCGAGTGGCGGTAGTGGGCGTAGGCAACGTGGCCATGGACGTCACGCGAATCCTGGTGCAGGATCCGGAAGGCTTGGCCTCGACCGACATCGCCGAGCACGCTCTGCAATCCCTTCGCAAGAGCTCGGTCGAAGAGGTAGTGGTGTTGGGGCGCCGGGGACCGGTCCAGGCCAAGTTCACTCCCAAGGAGATCCGTGAGATCGGCGACCTGCCTGGTGTGGATCTGGCGGTCAGACCCCGGGACCTGGAATTGGACCCGTTTTCAAGGTCCCAACTGGAGAAGGGAGGGGCTGCGCGCCGCAATTTCGAGTACTTGAAGGAGCAGGCCAGCCAGGGGACCAGTCGTGGGCGACGCCGCGTCCGCCTGCGCTTTTTCACCTCACCGGTGGAGATTCTGGAGAAGCGGGGTCGGGTCGCCTCCGTCCGGATGGAACGGAATCGCCTGGTTTGGGATGAACAGGGACAATCCCGTTGCGTAGGCACCGGAGTGTTCGAGAGCATTGAAGCGGGCCTGGTCTTTCGGTCGGTGGGATATCGGGGAATCCCGATTCCAGGCATCCCTTTCGACGAACGCAAGGGCTTGATTCCCAACGCGGCGGGGCGGGTCCTTCGCCCCCCCGGCGACGAGAACGGGACCTCCGAGTACGTGGTGGGCTGGATCAAGCGAGGCCCTTCCGGTCTCATTGGAGCCAACAAGCGGGACTCGGCCGAAACGGTCCGTGGGATGATGGAAGATCTTCAGGGCCGGGAGGCCAGGTCTCTTCCGGAGGGGAATCATGAGGTCTTGGAAGGTCTCCTCATGGAGCGAGAAAGCCGGCCCATCAACTTTCAGGACTGGCAACTCATCGACGCGGAGGAGCAGGAGCGAGGCCGAAAGCGGGGCAAGGTGAGGGAAAAGATCACGGACCCGGACGAAGTTGTCTCGCTGTTGAGACAGGGGAAGCCCCTGAAAGAAGGCAAGTTGCCGGCTTGACGGGCTCTTGCCTGTTTCGAGACAAGGGACGCCTTGTCCTTGACCAAGTCATGCCTCCCTCTTGTTCAGATTCATATGTGGTGATCCTGGATTTGGCGGGAGTTTATGGTCACCACTACCTTTGATCGCCTTACCACCGACTGCCAGGTGAATACCATCACAGAACATCCGATGAGGAGTTGGCGGATTCGTGCCACTCTTCTTGTGGTAGCGACGGGATGGGTATTCTCCGGCTCCACGGCTCGAGCGAACGACTTTTACCTGCGAGTCGGGGGCAGCCTCGAAGCGGCTGAGGAAACGCGGTTCAAGGATAAATCCTGTTCGAGCACCTCTCCAGCGGCCTTATACGGCTGTGGGACAGGCAACGACGGCGCACCCAAGAGTACGCTGGGCGATTTCGGCACAATGGCCGGCTTCGAACTCGGGATTGGCCGCTTGGTGACCCCTGTCTTGAGGCTGGAAACCGTCCTGCAGCACCGCCCGAGCTTTTCCTTCAAGGGCCGCGCCAATTTTGTCCAAACGACAGCCAGGCAGACTGTCTCTGCGGACTTGTCCTCCCTTTCCGGCATGGTTGCCGCCTATGTGGATCTCCCACGGTTGGGTCTGAGCAGGTTCGGCCCGTTTGTCGGCGCCGGCGCCGGCGTTTCTCGAATTGACATCGGCGAAACCCGCATGGAGTTTCCAAAAACGGCAACCATTGTTCCAGGTGGACGACGGGTCGGAATCGCCCGCATGCTGATGGCAGGGGTCGGAATAACACTGACCGAGACGGTGACGCTCGATCTCGGCTATCGCTACAGGAATTCCGGCACTGCTGAAACCGGCAGAGCCACGGGACGGATCGTTTGGCATGACGGGAGCCGGGAACCACTGGAGCTCAGCCTCGCCGAGACGCGGGCAAGGGTGTCGAGCCAAGGACTCTGGGTATCCCTGCGCTATGGGTTCTGAAGGTATTTCTCACAGGGAACATACACTCTTGAGAAGAGTGCAGGCTGGCAGTGAGAAACGTGGGCTACGGCGCAAACATTTCACCCAGGACATGCAGGACTTTTTATGCGGCCTTGTCGTTGATTTTTCCCAGGCGTCGAAGCAGGCGCGATTTGTCGATCGTGCGAATCTGATCCAGGACGATTTGCCCGCTTTTCTGTTGGAAGAGGACGGGGATGCGGGTGGGGTAGCGAGCACCTCTTGTTGTCAGTGGGGCAACGATGACCGTGCCAATGTGTTGGTTCATCTCGTCGGGAGAAATCACGACGCATGGGCGGGTTTTCCGAGTCTCGTGCCCTTTAGTGGGATCGAGTCCTGCCAGATAAACCTCAAAGCGGGCAACTACCATTCCCACTCCGTGGTGTCCCATCGGGTAGCTGACAGAAATTCTTCATCAAGAAGCGCGTCGTCCCCTTGTTCGCGCATTTGGCGGAAGGCGTCATCCCAACCGGCCCGGGTCGGTGTAGCCGGACGAATGACCAGGTGGTCTTGGCGGGGTACCAGTTCGACTTCGTCGTTGAAACGGTACTGTTCCACGAGAACTTTGGGTATGCGTATGCCACGCGAGTTGCCAATCCGTATCAGAGCGGCTTTCACGGGAAGCCTCCACGTTAGTAAAGTAATTACAATGTATTTACAACAAAGGACAGAGGCTGTTAAAACAAAATGAGGTCTCTTCCTATCCGTCCCCTCCCATCATTGATTTCTCGCGGGCCAAGCCTGAGCCGTAGTCTCCCTCGTAGACCATGACAAAGCCCTTGGGGCCGACGAGTTCCTCCTCGGGCTCCAGGATCCGATCGAGGCCGTAGCCGAAGGAGACCTCGACCCGCCGGTCGCGCGCGGTTCCCACGGGTATGGTGAGTGTCCCCGCCTCGGGAGGCCGGCTGGCCACGGTCATTCCCATGACACTGTTCCAGAAGGCCACCCGTGCGAAACCGGGAGAAGCGGTGGTCACGGTCCGGGCGAAGTCGAGGTCGAGCAGGGGCTCGGTGCCATCTCCATGGACGAGCTGATCGTAGTGGAAGCACTGGAGGCCGTGTCGGGGGGCCTGGGCATCGGTCAGGGAAGCATCCATGCGGAAGAACTGGTTGGTGATTCCGGTGATTCGGATGGGGCGTTCCAAGTCCGGGTTGCGGTAGACGGCCCAGACCATGGCGATGTCCGGGTAGGCTTCGAAGAGCTCGACGACCATGGTCTTTTCGATCAGGATGTTCTCTTCGGTTTCTCCGAGACCGGTGATCTTGAGGCGCTTCCCGGGGCCGAAGCGGCCTCTCACCTCGGACAGGCCGATGTTCCGGTAGTCGACGTAGAAATCCAGGACGTCTTGTCCCTCAACCGCAATGAAGTGGCTGGGTTTGGCCAGGGTGGGATCGGGCGGGTTGTGGCTGAGAGCCAGGAGTTGTCCGTCCTGCCTGAAGAAGACACTGCAGTAGAGTTCCCGATCGAAGCGGATCTGAATGGAGGAGTGGCGGAACCATACCTCGCCCTCGGCCACGGCGGTATAGTGGATACCCTCCGATGTTGCCGTCTGTCGCTGGCCTCCGCCGCACCCCGGTCCGATAGTCCAGAGAAGAATTCCGCTCAGCACTGCCACCAGGCCGCGGGATGGGGTTGCGATTTCAGTTCGGCGAGGCCGTGACGGAGCCGTCGGTCTGGCGTGACCCCTGCGAATTCGATTTACGGGATTGGAAGGCATCATCATTGGTCCTGCTGCGAAGGGAATCCGGTTTTCCAACAAACGGCGCGGGGCTCCGGCTTTCTTCGCCATTGGAAAGCCGGCAGGCAAGCGTATCACGGAACCCTTTACCCGGAACGACTCGAACCGGCAGCGGGGGGCTCGACCTTCAGCAGGTAGTCCAGGCAGATCTGGGACCAGGTTTCCAGTTGGGAGCGCCGCCGCACCAGTTGCTTCAGGGTGAGGAAGCGAAGCTCGGTGATGGAGCCCTCCCCCTTGCTGACTTCGCGGTGGTCCAGCCGGCAGCGGTGCACGATTCCCAGGTGGACCCGCCCCACCGGAGTGGAATCGTCGTTGAGAAGCCCCAACGGCTCGGTTGGGAAAACACCCTCCAGGGAGATTTCTTCCGATATTTCCCGCTGCAAGGCCGCCTCGTAAAACTCCCGGCCGCGATGGAACAGGCTTTCATCCGCGGGATTGATGTGGCCGCCAATTCCAATCGAACCCATGTGTACCAGGCGTTTTTCTCCCGAGGCCTTTCCCCGGACGTAGTGCAGCCAGCGGTCTCCCTTCTGGATCAGGACGTAGGGGATCAGTTGCTTGAACTCGGGGTCCTGCTCGGCCTGGGACCTGGGTCGGAAGCGGGAATTTCGCGGGTCCAGCAGCACGTCCAGCCGGGCCTCCACCTGCGGCTGAAACCCCTGCCCGATCTCCAAGGTCTCCAGCAATCGGCTGGGGACTCCCAGGACCATCTCGTCCTTCATAGCTCTCCCCGGTCGGCAACGCAGGCTTGAGGTTAGGTAGGATCTCCGGGAAATGCAACCCGGAATTTTGCCTTCCCGCGGGTGATCACGGGTTTCAAGTAGGAGCCGAGCCGAATGGCGAAGGCTGATGCGGTGGGGGGCAAGGGTCGGCTCCGGACCAGGCGGGACGCCCGCGCTCCCGGGGCCGCGGCTATGCTATATTGCCGGGTGGAGGCGAAAAGGGTCTGGTGACTCTCCTGGTCTTCAAAACCTGTGCGTCGCGACGATGTCGGGACGGGTGGGTTCGATTCCCACACGCCTCCGCCAGCCCCCTCTGAAGCTCCCGCCATGCAGGAATTGAAAGTGCTCATGGAAGCCGAGCGGTCCCGCCCCTGGGCGCGAACTCCGGCGCCGGAGTTGGCCGGCCGGCTGTTCGAAGTGGCGGAGGCCTTTTACACCCGGGGAGATTGCCTGGCCTCGGAGACCGAGGAACGGCTGGGCGTGCCTCCGGTCTCGGTCTGGTTCGAGTCCATTTTCCCCGCGGTTTGGGGCCTGCTTTCCACCGCCTCCTTTCTGGAGTCCCTGCATGGCTCGCTGGGCGAGATCGTTGCCGCCGAGCCGATAGCCACCGAGGAGTTCGCCGGGTCGCCGGCGTTGCGGCTGCTTCCCGCCAACCAATTCCAACGCCTGCTCTTGCCCGGCTTTTCGGGGCATGTCCTGCTGCGTCCTTCCCTGAACCTGCCGCCAAAGCAGCCCACCGAAGAGGGACTGGCCCTTTGCCTGCTGCCCTTCAACCTGGCCGGCATTGGCGCGCTGGACATCCTTCATCTGCTTTGCAACGGCCCCAGGAGGGTCCTGGCCAAGGTCTCCGAGAAGGCTCCATTTCTCAAGGGTCACCTTGAGAAGCTGTTCGAACCCCTGGTGTCCTGTGGGGCCTTGTCCTTTGTGCAGGGCGGACCCGACACCGGAGCGCAGTTGGCGGCGCGTCCTGAATTCGACCGGATCCACTTGACGGGCAGCGCACGGACGGATGCCGCGGTGCAGGCCATCGCGGGGCAGGACAAGGTCACCTGCGAACTGGGAGGAGTGACCCCGGCCATCGTCCTTCCTGAAGTCAATCGGGACAGACGTTATTTGGGCCAGGTGGCTCGGCAGGTGCTCTTCGGAGCCCTGGCCAACAACGGGCAGCACTGCGTCAGCTACCAGGTGGTGCTGGTCCCGGAATCCCTGCGGGGCGCTCTGGGTCAGGCGCTGGCCAGGGAGATGGCGCTGGTTTCCCGGCCGGGTGGCCTGGTCGGTCCCGACCGGCTGTTGATCGACGAGGCGGCGTCCTTCCGGGTGGCGGCCATGGTCGAGGACGCCCGCCGCCTGGGAGCCTCAGTGACCTCTATCGGGGAGAGGGCCCGGGGCCGCCGCTTCCCGGTGACGCTCCTGAGCGGGATCACCGAAGAGATGCGGATCTTTCGCGAGGAAGCCTTCGGTCCGGTGGTGGGTCTGGCAAGCCTGCCCGACAGGGACTTCTGCCGGAGGGTCCTTTCTCGGGCCAATCAGCCCGCTCTGGCGGGCGACCTGGGCGCCTCGGTGTTTACCCCGTTTCCGAGCTCGCAACCCGTTCGTCAGCTGGCCCGCGACCTCAAGCACGGGGTGGTGGCCATCAACAGCTATCCGGGGGTGGCTTATGCCACCTCTCTGCCCTGGGGCCCCGGCTGCGGGCAGGCCAGCGGCCGCGGCTGGGTTCACAATTTCCGGTTCCTGGACGAGGCCCGGATGGAGAAGGTGGTGCTGGCGGCGCCGCTGGGAAGGAAAGGGCTGGGACCGCTCGCCTGGGAGGACCCCTGGCTCCCCAATGTCACGGGCGATGGCCCGCTTCGCCTGGCCAAGGCCCTGGTGCGGTCGGCCCTGGCCTGGTTCCGGAAGCAGCCCTGCCGCCTGTTGGCCTCGCAGTGGGACCTGGTTCCAGCCTTGATCGGACGCGAGCTCGACGCCCGCCGCAGTGACCGTATTCTATGAGGGGCCGGCGTGTCCGGAGGGGTGGGACCGCAGATTCTCGGCCACCGGCTCGGCGATGATGCGGTGTACCCGTTCCATCAGGGCGGGGACCTCCTGCGGGCGCAGGTCCCTGGTCTGGATGGTTTCGTGCAGGTGCACGGTGATTTGGGAGGGGTAGAGCATGGAGCTTCCCTTGCGGGAGAACTGGAACGATCCGCAAATGCTCATGGGAACGATGGGAGCGCCCAGCCGCTGGGCGATGACGAAGGCGCCCTTTTGGAAGGGTCCGACCCGGCCGTCCAGGGTTCGCGACCCCTCGGCAAACACGACCACGCTGATTCGATCCTGCAGGTGGGAGCGGACCCGGTTCAACAGGGCCTTGAACTGGGAGGGGCCTCCGCGCCTGCTGACCGGAATGTTGCCGAATCGGCTCATCATCCATCCGTAGACGGGGATCTTGAAGTGGGACTCCAGCTCCAGTCCTCGAACGAACTGAGGGATTGCGCAGTAGACCACAAAGGCGTCGAAGATGTTCACGTGGTTGCAGATGAAGATGCTGGTCTGATCGGGGTCGAAACCCGGGGCCCACCGTTTCCGGAAACGGACGCCTGCCAGTCGAACGATATTGCGGCAGAGGATCCTCTGGGGCCGGTCGTTCCAGCGTGGGTCCACGAAGATGCCCAGCGCCACCAGGAAGGTGCAGACGGTGAAGAAGTGAAGGCTGCTGACCGCCCAGATCAGGCCGCAGCGCAGGGTCAAATAGAGTCGGCGCATGGAAGTATCCGATTCGATGGGCGAGGCCGCTTGCCTGACGGGGATTGGACAGCCTGGCGGCTGGGGGCTGCGGAGCCTCTCCGACTCACGCCGCCACCTGGAGAGCTCCCGGCAGGACCTGGATGGACTGCGGTCGGCAGACGATCACCTCGCCGTCGATCATGACCGGCGTGGGGCCCTCGAGGTCGAACTCGACCCGTGGGGCCGCGGCTCGCCAGATCAGCGGGTGCGCCATATGGGTTCCTGAGAAAATCCGAGGGAAGGTCTTCACGAACTCCCAGCGTCCGATAGCGCCGACCCGAGTGATTTCGATCAACCCGTCCGCGATGTCGGCTTGAGGGGCGATCATCATCTTTCCTCCGGTAAAGCGGCTGTTGGAGAAGGTCAGATAGGTGCAGGGTTGACGCTGGGTCTCTCCCTCCTCCTCCAATCGGAAGGGAAAGGTGGGGTAGCGCAGCCCCATCCAGCACCTCAGAATGGCCATCAGGTAGCCCAACTCTCCCCAGCCCTTGAAGCGCCGGTTGGTGAGCTCTCCGGCGTCCGCCGTGAAACCGATGCTGAGCAGATTGATGTAGTGCACCGCACCTGCCGCATGGGTCAGGCGCATCACGTCGCAGGGGCGTGAACGCTGGCCTACCAGCGCTTCCACGGCATGATCCAGTCCCCGGTCGCTGAAGTCCCTCAAAAAGGAATTCCCCGTCCCCAGGGGCAGAAATCCCAGGGTTACCGGATCCGATTCACCCTCCCGCGGAAAGAGGCCGTTGACCACTTCGAAGCTGGTTCCGTCTCCCCCCACGGCCAGAAATCGGCGGAAACCGCTCCGGTAGGCTTCGCGGCAGAGACTGGTGGCATGTTCGGCTCGTTGGGTTTCCACCGACTCCACGGGGACGCCTTGCGAGCGAAGCCGCTCCAGGGCCGCCGGAGCCTGCCGCCCGCAGCGCCCTCCGCCGGCAGCCGGATTGACGATGGCGAAGTAGGGTTTCATGGCTGGTCCGTGCCCCCGCCCCCCACAACAGGGCGGATCATACGAGGGTGAAACAACGATTATTGCTGGCCTATCGAGAACAACGACCCAGTCCCGTGAATCCGGATTCCCGGACTACTGAACATGGATAGACAGGATGCACAGGATAAACAGGACGAGACGCTTTCGCACAGGGAGCGGACTCGCTCAATGATCGGGTGGGTCTTCGAGGGGCTCCAGGAGCTCGGGAGCGGGATTCGGAATCCCGGTTGAAGCCTGGACGATGGTTGAGCGCACGGTGGTGGAGACTCTCGCCAAAAAATCCTGTATATCCTGTGCATCCATGTCAATCAACTCTCGACTCATGCTTGACTTTGAACCGGTTTCCCGCCAGGAGGCGCAGCGCTTGATTCAGCTTATGCCTAACCTGTCTATCCAATAACTCTCCACTCTCCACTCTTCACTCTCCACTTGCCTGTGCCCCTCAGAGGGAACGGACGTCTTCCGGGCCCATGCGGGCCGCAATGGCGTCGGCCAGCACCTGGCGTTTGATCTTGAGCGACGCCGTCCGCGGAAAGTCTTCCGGCCACATCAGGTAGCCCGAGAGCCGCTTGAAGTCGGGCAGCCTTCGGTTCCGGCGGCGCAGCTCCTCCAACACTTCTTCGGACGCCAGCGAGCTGCCCGCCTCCAGGTGGAACGCGATGATCAACTGTTCCCCGGTAAGGGCACGCCGCTTCCAGACGAAGTTGGCGGCAAAGATGCAAAGCTCCTTGACTTCAAGGCCGCTGAAGGCGTTCTCGATGTCCTCGGGATAGATGTTCTTGCCTCCCTCGGTGACCACCATGTTCTTGAGGCGGCCCACCAGTTGGAGGTGTCCGCTGGGATCCATGCGGCCCAAGTCGCCGGTCAGAAGCCAGCCGTCCTTGAAAGTCTCGGCCGTCAGCTCCGGCTCGTCCAGATAGCCTCGCATCAGTGTCTCGCTCCTGACGGCGATCTCGCCCACGCCGTCGGCGTCCGGGTCGAGCACCCGGATCTCCACTCCCGGCAGAGGCTTGCCCACCGTGTCGGGGCGAAAGGGATTGAGATCGTTTACGGTGACCGCCGTCCCGGCTTCGGTGAGGCCGTAGCCGTTGGCGACGGGAAGGCCCAGGTCATAGAAGAACTGCAGGGTTTCGGGGTCGGCAAAGGCTCCGCCGGTGATAAAGGCCACCAGCTCTCCACCCAGGGCCTGGTGGATCTGGGGTAGCAGCCGCCGGCTCAGGGCGGGTCTCGGCTTGCCGGCTGTCAGCAGGCGGTTGATCCCGATCAGGCGGTTCAGAACCCAGTGTCGAAAGGGTGGAAGCTCGGCGAACTTGGCCTTCATGCCGGTTTCCATGGCCTTCAGCACCATGGGAACCACGCTGACGTAGTTGATGCGGTAGAGAGGGAAGGCCGCCTTGAGGAATTCGGGCCGGAGCGTCCTCAAATGGATGACGGTGGCTCCGCAGATGAAGGGTCCGATGAAGCCCACCATGAAGTCGATGGCATGGTTGGTGGGCAGAATGCTGAGATAGCGCAGCCCCGGCCAGAAGGGATACCAGGTCATGAGCGACTGGCACTGCTTCAGGTAGTTGTCATGGGTCAGCATGCACCCCTTGGGCCGTCCGCCGGTTCCCGAGGAGTAGACGATGCAGGCCAGGTCCGAGCGGTCGCGGGGGACGAACTCGGGCGCGGGATCGGGACGGCAGTCCTCCCAGCGCCGAGCGCCGGAGAGTTCCGCATCCGGGGGGGCTTCGCTGACCAGGATGGTTTCGGGTCTGAAGTCCTCGGCCTTGATTTCCTTGGCCAAGGCCCGCCAGATCGGGTACTCGACGATCAGCACCTTGGCCTTGGCGTGAGCCAGCAGGGCAAGATGTTCCGAAGGGCTCAGCTTGTAGTCCAGGGGCACCAGCACGCCCCCGCTGTAGAAGACCGCATAGGCGGCGATGAGCCACTTGGACTGGTTGGACATCATGATGCTTGCCCGGTCTCCGGAAACGAACCCGGCGGCCTGCAGGGTGGCGGCAATGGGGCGGGCGGCCTCGCTGAAGTCCCGGTAGGACAGGCGGCAGTTTTCCCGGTCGCGGTCGGCTTCGATCAGAGCCGGATGATCCGTCCACTTGGAGGTGGAGGCCCGCAGGGCTTCTCCCAGAGAACGGTAGGGGGTCAGGTCGGGGGCGGCAATCTTCATCAGAGTCTGGAATCCACGCGCTCCGCCAGGGTTCGAAAATCGGTCACGCCCTGGAGCTCGTAGTCGGGAAGCTCGATGCTAAAGTGATTTTCCAGTTGGGTCAACAGATCCAGCGCCTGCAGGCTGTTGATCCCCAGCTTTTCGAAGAAGTCGTCGTCGCCGCTCAGTTGGCCGAGGGGAATTTGAAACCGCTCGGCGGCGAGCTGAAGGATCCGGTTCAGGGTTTCTTCTTGCGCGGGCATGAAAGGGTCTCCTTGGCTCAGGGCAGATAGGGTTGAACCTGGCTGCTCTCCACGAATTTGAGAAGGGCCGCTTCCACCTCGGGCCGATCGAAGAGAGCGCAGAAGGTTTCGATTTCCCTTTCGAGCTCCAGGTGAGGGATCGGTTTGATGAAGCGCTTGGCCTCGCGAGCCGCGCGCGCGTCGAATTTGGTTGCCTGGGTCGCGATCCCGCGGGCTGCCCTCAAGGCGTGACCCGGCGCCACCAGTTGGCTGACGAGCCCGGCAGCGGCCGCCTTGCCGGCGTTGATGCTCCGGCCGGTCAGGAGCAGGTCGCGGACCAGGGCGTTGCCCAGATCCCGCTTGAGTCGAGGAATTCCGCCGAACCCGGGGATCAGCCCCAGTCTCAATTCGGGGAAGCAGAACCGGGCGGTGCGGTCGGCCACAATCATATCGCAGGTCAGCGCCAGCTCGAACCCTCCCCCGAACACGACTCCGTGAACTGCCGCCACCGTGGTCAGCGGGATCTGGTCGATCCGATTGAACACCCGATGGATGCGTTCCAGAAAATCGCGAACCCCGGCGTTTCTTTCAGCCTTACCGAGTGACTGCAGCCCGAAATAGAGCTCCCTGAGGTCGGCTCCGGCGCTGAACCCGGCCTCCATCGAGCTGTGGACCACCAGAGCCTTGGCCCGGACCGCCTGTTCCTCCAGTGTCTGGACGAATCCCTCCAACTCCCTCAGCGCCAGCGACCCGATTTCGTTGCAGGGCTGCCGGTGCAGCCGCAGCTCGAAGATTTCATCGGCCAGATTGTAAGAAAGTGTCTTTCCTTGAAACAAGTTCATGGTGCTTGGTCTGCCTGAGGCGAAGCCGGGTTAGCCGGACACCATCCTGGCGTATAGGACGCGACTTGGTGAGAAATATGGGTTCACCACAAAAGGCACAAAACGAATTTTTAGTTTTGAGTCCTGACGATGCTCCACTCTTCTTGTGTTTTTGTGCCTCTTGTGGCCATTCTCGGCAAAGATCCCGTTGCCAAATTTCCCCTTAATGTCTCTCTTCGTGGTGCTTCACGGAACCTTCTTGAGCCATCTCCAACCCCTTAGTGGCCCTTCGTCATCCTTCGTGTGTCTTCGTGGATAACTCTTTTTTCCTTCCTGCTCTTCGTGGATTACCTCTCTATTGGGCTTCAGACTGGTAAAGAGCCTCGATCTCTTCCAGGAAATGCGCCTCGATGGCTGCTCGCCGCTGCTTTCCGTTGGCGGCAAGCAGGCCGTTTTCGATGCTGAAAGGCTCGGCGGCAATGTGGAACCGGCGAACCTGGCGGTAGTGCGGCAGTTGCCGGTTGACCTCTTCGATGACGCGAGCCGACTCGTCCCGGCTCACCGGTCCCGTCAGCAGGGCGGACAGGTGCTTGCGTCCGTTCCCGACCACCATCACCTGGGTCGAGGCCGGCAGGGCTTCCAGCAGACGCTCCTCGATGGGCTCGGGGCTGATGTTGTGCCCCCCGGTGGTGATGATGATGTTCTTCATTCTTCCCACGATTTTCCAGTTTCCGGTGGCGTCCACCTCACCCTGGTCACCGGTACGGAACCACCCCTCCCGGAAGACGTCCCGGTTGGCCTCGGGGCGATTCCAGTATCCCGGAAAGATGTTGGGGCCCTTCACCAGAATTTCCCCCTCCTCGCTCAACCGCATTTCGATGCCCCGGATGGCCGGACCCACACGGCCCGCCGTCACCCGGTGCACGTCGTCCATGGTGCAGATGGCGGTGGTTTCGGTCAATCCATACACCTGCAGGACCGGAATCCCGATCATCTGAAAGAACTGCTGGGTCTCCTCGGCCAGGGGGGCGGAACCGCAGATGAGGGCCCGCAGACCGGACCCGATGCGGTCTCGGATCTTGGCGAATACCAGCCGTGTCGCCAGGGCCAGCCAGATCCTGTCGAACGGCCGGGACCCGTTCTCCTGTTGGCGAAACCAGGCCGATTGACCTCGGCTGAAGAGCAGCAGTCCCACGCCGCCGCCTGCCCTGATCTTTTCCTCGACGCCGGTTCGGATCCGTTCCAGCAGGGCGGGGACGTTCAGCATGTATTGGGGGGCCGCCAGTTTCCACTCGTCGGCCAGACGGTTGAGGTCCGTCGACAACATCAGGTTGTTGTTGCGATAGAGGCAGGTGAGCAGCAGGATCCAGGAGCCCGCGAAACAGAGGGGCAGGTAGTGGAAGACACGATCATCTCCCTTCCCGGGGACGCCCTGCATCAGCTCTTCCAGGCGAGCCGTGGTCCGCTGCAGCATGAAGGCGATATTGTCGCCGTTGAGCATGACTCCCTTGGGCTCGCCCGAGGTGCCCGAGGTGTAGATGATGGTCACCACCTCCAGCCGGTCTGGCGCCTCCTCGCCCACGACATCGCTTCCGTCGCCCGCATCGGGGGCCGACTCTACCAGAGCCTGCGAGTAATCGAGAACGGGCGGCAGGTCGCTCCAGCAGGAACGGATGGCTTCAATTTCTGAGGGGCCGGCGCAGCAGAGCAGGGAAACCCCGCAATCCTTCATCATGGCCACCAGTTCGTCCGGGGCCTGCCGGGAATAGAGAGGAACGGCCATGGCGCCCTCGGCCATGATCGCCAGGTTCATGGCGACCCAGCGGCTGCTGTTGGGGCCCAGCAGTCCGCAGCGGTCTCCGGGACGCAGTCCGGCTTCCCTCAGACGGCGTCTGGCCTGGCCGATCCAATCCAGGAGATCGGCTCCGCTGACCGAGTGGAGACCATCCTCCCGAACCTCTTGCAGGACCGTTTTCTGAGGGCTCCGGGAGAGATTGGAGAAAATTGTCTGTAGAAAGTTCATCTAGGTTAATGATGGATGATGAATGATGAATGATGAATAGTGATGAGGCTGGGTAGTGATTGAATCGACACGCCAAGCATCTTGTTGATCCTGTCGCACCTGTTAATGGAGTGCAGCCGGGTATATGTGGCAATGCCTATGAACCAGAGTACTCAGCGCCCCGTCGTATTCCTGCGTGGACAACCCTTTCCCCCATGCCCAACCCATCGACCAAAAAGCTCTTCACTCATCACTCATCCACTCATCATTCGTAAGTTTCGATCAAGTTGACCAGGTTGGAGCTCAAAGGCGGAAGATAGTCTTCCCAGGAGAGATGGCCGCTCCGAATGGGGAATTCGGGATAGCGCTCCAGCAGGTGATGCTGGAAGTAGACCCCCATGCGCGCCATCGCCTTCAGGTTCTTCACGACCGTCGCACCCAGGCTTGCCCGCATCTCCTCGGCCTGACTCAGTAATTTCGGCAGCAGGGCCTCCAACTTGGTCTCCAGATCGGGGTCATCGACCTCCAGCAGAAATTCCGAGTGTCCGCGCTCCCGCATCAGGTTGCGCAGGCGTTCATCCATGGTGATGCCCAGCGAAGCCACGCCGGCGGGCATGCTGGTGACCACTCCATGAAACCGTGAAGAAACGAGCAGGTGGCACTGCCTCAGGATGCTCACCAACTGGTACATGTCGAACTGGTCGGCGATAAAGCAGGGGGCGCCTCCCAGGCTATGGCTGATTTTCTCGCAGCTGATTCGATCCAGCGCCTCCATGCCGATTAATACCGGAAACACCTGGTGTTTCTTCCGGAAAGCTTGGATGCCGCGGCTCCAGGCATCGATATAGCGCTGAAAAGAGGCCCTGACCTCGGCGTTGTCGTGATGGAAGTAAATGGAACGGTAGTGGCTGGCCTTGTACAACCCCAACAGGGTACGGGCGGTAAACTTGGCCAGCGAAGGTCGCACCGGCCACCAGAAGGGATTGATGGGGCATAGCCCCAATATTGGGGTGCGTCCGTCCCAACCGGCGGCCATCAACTGCTTTTCCCCGTATTCCGGGCCGTGAGGTTCAAAGGTCCAGGCCGTATCGGTCCCCAACTCCGTCGGCACCCCCAGTCCACCCAGAATTCCCTGGGATTCCTCGTTGCGGGTGATGACCAGCGAATCGGAACAGAAACGCCGGCACATGGACTTCAGAAAGCGGTCCATGTCGCCGGCTTCCGCCCCATATCCCACCGAAAGCCGGTTGTGGGCGGCGGCAATTCCCAGGCAGCCGATCATCATGGCGCTGAGGGCGTTGGCGAACTTGCTCTTGAACATCGAGCCCTCGCATGCCAGAACCCCGTGATAACGGCCGACCTCGCGAAAGAGGAATGGTGGAAAGACATCCGGCAGCTTGACCTGGCGCACCGAATCGAAATAACCGCGGGACCACTCCAGGTTGTGCGAAAGCACGCTCAAATCCAGGTTGGAGTCGCCAAGCACGTGGCGAACCTGGCGGATCATCTCCTGGACCCGGACATCGGCCCCGGTATTGCGGTTTCCGTTGTAACCGGCAAACAGCAGGCGCAGCGGGGTTCCAGGCGTCCAGGACTCCCCCGATCCCAGCATCCATCTCAGCTTGGAGAGCTCGATCAGGCTGCTGACCCACAGCTCCAGTCCCAGGTCCATCATGGGGCAGCCCCCCTCTCAGGCCATTCCCGGTAGGGATAGGTGAAGTCGTTCCTGGTGGCGAACTGATAGAGAGGATAGCAGTAATCGGTGAAAGATGCGGGGCTTGTTCCCGTTTCCCGCACCACCCGGCTGTTGTCGAAGACCGTGTTCCAATGCAGGTATGGAAGAAAGACCTGCATGAGGCTGGCCAGATAGCCCACCGAAGTTCCCCGGCGCCGGGCCAGCCAGCCCACCAGGGAGTTGACGGGGCGGATCAGCGAGGGAGCGTAGGTGGGCCGGCGGCGATTTCGGACGGCGCTCAAGGCGTTGGTAATGTCCTGGCAGGTGGGGGAGCTTCTGCCGGAAGAAAGATGGTAGGTGTCGAAGCGGGGACTCTCTTTCTGGTGCAGATTCGCCACCGCCTCGGCCACGAAGTCCACGTTGACGATGTCCAGGCGGTCGCCGGCCCGCAGTGGCAGCAGTGGCAGCCCCGCCAGGAAGGCGAAGGCCTGGACCATGTCGAACTGGGTGGTCTCCGCCCGCCGGCTGTCGCCCAGCACGATGCTGGGGCGAAATATGGTCAGCGGAGTTTCCGGCAAAAGCTCCCGGATCAGGTGTTCGCAGAACTTCTTGGTGCGGGCGTAGGGATCGTAGTCGGACCGGTTCCAGTCAATGGCCTGCTCTTCCTCGACGACTTCATCCTGGCGGAATCCAGCCACCGCCACCGTGCTGATGTGGCTGAATCGCTTCAGGCCGTGGTCCGCGGAGATGGCTTGGGCCAGCTTGACGACTTCCAGGGTCCCTCGAAGATTGATGTTCAGGCAGGATTTTTCCGATTTGCGGTTGAGAGAGGCCGCCACATGCAGGATTGAATCGGCGTTCTTGACCAGGTGGCGATACTGGTCCGGACTGAAGCCGAATCCTTCTTCAGTGAGGTCGCCGGTCAGCACCTCGATACCGGTATTCAGGTGGTGGTGGAAGCGGTCGAAGTCCAGGTGCAGCTGAAAGGCTCGCCAAAGGCGCTGGGCCGCGGCTTCGCGGTTGGGGGCCCGAACCAGAAGAATGAGGCGTTGGTGGTGTTTTTCCAGCAACTCGCTGGCAATGTGAGCGCCGAGGTAACCTGTGGATCCCGTGAGGAAGATGCCCATGTGCTAGCCCTGGCTCGGCCGGGCATGGTAGACCCTGCCGCCCATCGGGTCTGCGGGGGCGCTGGCGGTTGCCGCTGAGGCGTGGGCGGGCTCCAGCTTGAAGTTGCGGGGGAGCAGGCCGGTGTCGGGACGGCGCCCTTCGATGATGGGATAGGTCCAGCGGCGCAACGCCGGCACGTGCAGGTTCACCCAGTAGTCGTACCAGTCGATGTTTTCCGGATGGTATCCGAAATCGGCGACTTCATCGCCGGGTAAGGCCGCTCCCAGTTTTCGAATATTGTCGGCGGCAAAGAAGTACTCGTTGTCCAGAATGAAGGGCTGGTAGAGCTCAATGACCTTGTGGACCCGGTCCAGGGCGCGTTGCTTTCGGGCGAGGCTGTCGTTCTTGACGGGGAGCACCCCGGTCACACGCTGAAGACCCTCAAGCAGGGTCTTCAGGCGGGGGAGGGAAACGTTCCGGTAGCGGGCCTGGGAGACCGGAATGGTGTCGAAGCGGGCTCGGAGCCAGTGCTCCAGGCCTTCCAGGGACCGATAGTACTTGCGATGGGCCAGGCCGGTCAGCTCGATGGTCCGGCGCATGTCGGCGGGATTGGTGGCCGAGGTCGCCAGTTGGTAGACCCTGTCGTGACGCCGCTCGACCAGGGCTGCCGCCACCAGGGTGAGTCCGCGGCACACCAGGTCGACCGGGATGACATCCAGGCGCTTGCGCTTGTTGGAGGGGAGTTGCCGGAAGTAGGTGCTCAACAGATAGGAGAGCGGTGCCGTCGTGTTGACGCCCTCGTTCCATCCCCGAAACGGTTGACTGATGGAGGACTCCACGATCGAGGGTCTGACCACGGCAATGGGAAGATCCTGGGTAGCCAGCAGCGATTCTCCCAGGCTCTTGGTGAAGGTGTAGATGTTGGGCCAGCCCCAGTGCTGTGCTCTCTCGATCCCGAATTCGATTCCGCGATCGCGAATCCAGCGGGTGCGCTCCTTGCGAACCAGGCGTGAAGGGTCGCTCACATTGGGCTTGCGGTCAGAGACCCGGGCCTGGACTTCGTCCGTTACCGCCTGGCTGTCTCCTTCCCCGGTGATGCGCTCAATGGCTTGATGGACCAACCGGTGTTCCTCGTAGACGTCGAAATCGGCTCGACCGGCGGGAGTGTAGTTGGGAAGCAGCTCCTCCGAAACCCGCCCGTCGATGCGGCCGTTGACGAAACAGGTGGAGACATGCAGCAGGGCGGCCCGTCGGCAGCGCTTCAGAAAGCCGATCAGGCCCATGACGCTGTCCACGTTGGTGGTCATGGCCAGGCGGATGTCCGGATTGAAATCGGTGAGGCCGGCGGAATTGACCACCAGGTCCAGATCCCGGATCAGGCGCTCCAGGGTGGCTTCGTTCAGTCCCAGGTCGGGATCCCCGATGTCTCCCTCCAGTACTTCCACCCGGTCCATGAGCATCCGGGGCAGTCGGTCGCCGAAGCGTTCATGAAGGGGAGCGAACGCGGGAGATTCGGCGACGATCTTCTCGAAGCGCTGCAGGGCGCTGCGCGAGCCCTGCCGTCGAATCAGCAGGTAGATCCTTCCGATCTCCGGAAGGTCTTCCAGCAGCATGGACAGCCAGACCTTGCCGATGAATCCCGTCCCGCCGATCAGCAGAATGTGCTTGCCGGAAAGGGCCTGGCGTACTGACACAATCTCGGCGCTGGCCCGGCGCCGGTGGAAATCCACCACCGGAGGCGCGGGGCTCCTGGTTTGCCGGGCGGTGGCCTGGATGTGCGGTTCCAATGCGCGGGAGGAAAGCCCGGGCAGGCCGTCGATGAGAAAACTCTGTGTGCCGAACGGTGCCCGGTTCGGCTCGGGTTGCAGGGTGTCGGGGATGATGGGTGAATGCAGGCGCCCGGTGGCCAGCCCGTCCCGAAACTCCAAACGGTTGGAGACCAGGTTCCGGACACCCAGGTGCTGGGCCAGGGGACGGAGGAGGTGGTCCAGTTCGCGGCTGACCAGCACCACCTGGTTTCCGTCGGCGCTCAACTGCTTTATGGCCTCAACCCCTTGGGGCTCGAGATGGTTTCGCAGCTTGTACTGGAAATATTCTTCGCCCAGCAGGTCCAGGCGGTCCCGGCTGGTGCCCCTCAGGGGCAGGTGAATCAGTCGAGTGGCCAGCCGCGGATTCCAGATACCCACGATCAGGTGGATGGAACGCATCAGAGCAACGCCCAGCAGGCGGTGGATTCGACCCGCAAACGTCTGGGAGTTGCTGGCGTAGTGGGCAGCCAGTCTGGAGGAGTTGACCCGGAACAGCCCCCCGTCGGCACTCACGAAGGCGAGCTTTCCAGGCTTATCAATGGTGTTCTGCAACGAATTGCTGTTTTCCGGCCGGGCGCCATGATTCAGGGTTCACGATCTGCCCCGGACGGGAAAACCATCCTCTCGTGGGCCGGCCGATTCCCGGACTCAGAAGGTAGGCCCGGCCGCCACCGGCAATCGGAGAGAATACGTGAGCACCATGGGTTTTTCAAGCCCAAAAGGGCTCCCTGCCGGCGGTGGGCAAGCCGCGGGCACTGGGCAGGGCGTGAGTTCCAAGGGCCATCTCCCCCTTGAGTCGGGGCCGAGCCTCGGGTACAATGGGACGCGATTGTCGACGTAGAAGTCCTTCCTTTACTTTCATTGCCTTCAGGAATTGGCTCGGTAGCTCCGGTGTCCCAGTGACACTGGCAAAAGCGGTACGCCTTGAGATTGGAGCGCCGTCCCGCCGACCCCGGGAGCGTCCCGGGAACTCCAGCCAAGTGGTCTGGAACCAGGATTAACGTCAAGCAGAGTCGAGGAGGAGTCATGCGGTCCATGCATCCATTGAGCCCTGTTGCTATCTCTCTGGCGATCGGTTTCCTTCTGGGTGTGTCCCTGACGGGATGCGCCCCCGGTGAACCGCCGGCTCCGGAGTATCAGCCGGAGATCCTGCCCTTGCCCGAGCAATTGGCGACCTACGAGGAGATGAAGATTCCGGAGGACAACCCCATGACGCCGGAGAAGGTCGCCCTCGGACGCCAACTGTTTTTCGACAAGCGCCTCAGCGCGGATGGATCCCGTTCCTGCTACTCCTGCCATCTGTGCGAAAACGGGTTGACGGATGGTCTGCCCACGGCCATTGGGGCTCTGAACAAGAAGCTCACGCGCGCCAGTCCGACTCTCTGGAACATCGGATACCACTCCGAGTTCTATTGGGATGGTCGCAGCGGCTCCCTGGAAAAGCAGGCCATGGCGGCCTGGAAGGGCGGCAACATGGGAGCCGACGTGGAGGTCGCCACCGCCACCATCAATGCCGTCTCAGGCTATCGGGCTCAGTTTCAAACGGTGTTTGGAGGCGAGGCGACCCCTGAACGGATCGTCCAGGCCATTTCCGCCTTTGAACGGACCATCATCAGCGGAAACACTCCATTCGACCGGTGGCGGGCCGGGGACGAAACGGCAGTGAGCGATGAGGTCAAGAAAGGCTACGAAGTATTCAAGAAGTTGGAGTGTACCAACTGTCACGACGGGGTCCTCTTCACCGATCAGCAGTACCACAATGTGGGCATCGGAATGGACGCCGAAAAGCCGGACGTCGGGAGGTTCAAGGTCACCGACAAGGAGGAGGACACAGGGGCCTTCAAGACCCCGACCCTGCGGGATATCGCCAAGTCGGGTCCCTATTTTCACGATGGCAGCGTGGCCACCCTGGAAGAGGCCGTGGACCTGATGATCGGAGGAGGCAAGCCCAACAAGTATCTGGACCGCACCAATCTCAAGAAGCGGAAGGCTACCGACGACGAAAAGAAGAATCTGATTGCCTTCTTGGGGTCACTGAACAACGACTGTCAACTGACCGAACCCAAGCTGCCCGAGTAAGCGACGACCGGATCAACCGTCGTCATGCCCACCCCACGAATGCGGGCTTCAACCATCGGGGCCCGCCTGCTTTCTTGCCGGTGAGAGCTTCGGCCGCCCGGCAGGAATCTCAATGGATTCCTATCTCATTCAAATAGGGAAACGCTGGGTCCTGTATGCCGAGGACCCGCCACTCCCCGAGGGGGAAGCGGGCCGCTCGCAGGACCGAGTCGACCGTATCATTGGGGGCCTGGCCGAGCGGGGAGTGTGGTGGGCGACGGCCATGAGCCGTCTGATCCGCGCCGTCCGGGACGGGTACTACGAACTGCAGAACCGGCTCGATCCCATGGAACGGGTATTCAAGCGCATGCGCGATGCCGGACCCATGCGGGTGCACTACTCCTCCTCCCTATCGGAATCGGAGGCGCGGGCCAGGCTGAAGTCGCTACTGGTGGTCCAGAGAATTCGTCATGGGGTCTGGATGGTCTTCGACGGTCTGCTGGCCCTTGGGATGGTGCCTCTGGCTCCCGTGCTGGTCCCCATTCCCGGACCGAACCTGTTTTTTTACTACCCGGCCCTGAGGACCTTCAGCCACTGGCTGGCCTGGCAAGGGGTCCTGTCCGCGCTCAGGCAGATGCCGCCGCAACTGGTGGCTCAGGAAGAGATCGCCGGTCTGGAGAGTGCGATCGGCAGCAAGGGAATCGCCGATAGTCGCGCTGAAATTCAGGATCATTCCTCCAGGCTGAAGCTGGAAGAACTTCCGGAATTCATTGCCCGATACGGGTGATCAAACCTGACACGGCACCTGGTCCTGGTGCCGGAAGTGCGATTGGGGGATTTTCCGCGGCTGCGGTCGAAGGTGTCGGTCGGCATCGCCTTCTGAACCGAGCCGGTCAGTCATAGTACTCCACGCCGAGGTGGGTGATCATCTCCTCACCCTTCAGGTACCGCAGGGTGTTCTTGAGCTTCATGAGCTGGATGAAGATGTCGTGTTCGGGGTAGAGTTCCGGCGCGCATTGAGGGCTCTTGAAGTAGAAGGACAGCCACTCCTGAATCCCGTGCATTCCGGCGCGTTTGGCCAGGTCCAGGAACAGGGCCAGGTCCAGGCAGAGGGGAGCCGCCAGGATGCTGTCCCGGCAGAGAAAGTTCACCTTGATCTGCATGGGGTACCCCAGCCACCCGAAGATATCCACGTTGTCCCATCCCTCCTTGTTGTCTCCACGCGGCGGGTAGTAGTTGATGCGCACCTGGTGGTGATAGTCCCCGTAGAGCTCGGGGTAGATGCCGGGCTGCAGGATTTGATCCAGCACCGAAAGCTTGGTCTCCTCCTTGGTCTTGAATGACTGCGGTTCGTCCAACACCTCGCCGTCCCGATTGCCGAGGATGTTGGTGGAGTACCAGCCGGCCAGGCCGATGAGCCGGGACTTCAGTCCGGGAGCAATGATGGTCTTCATGAGCGTCTGCCCGGTCTTGAAGTCCTTGCCGCAAACGGGGACCTTGTTCTTCCTGGCCAGTTCCAGCATGGCCGGAATGTCGGCCGACAGATTGGGAGCCCCGTTGGCATAGGGGATTCCCATCGAAAGGGCGGCGTAGGCGTAGATCATGCTGGAGGAGATCCTGGGGTCGTTCTCCTCCAGTCCCTTTTCGAACCTGGCCAGACTGGAGTGGACCTCGCTGGGCTTCAGGAATACTTCGGTGCTTCCGCACCAGATCATCACCAGGCGGCTCAGATCGTGGGTCTTCCGGAACTGCTCGATGTCCTTCATGACCGCCAGGGCCAGTTGGCGCTTGTTGGCGGCTCTCTTGACGTGGCGTCCCGACAGGCGCTTGACGTACTTGCGACTGAAGACTGCCTTCCAGGGGCGGATCTCCTCCAAGTGCGGCCGCAGTTCTTCCAGTTGCCGGGGGTCCAGCACCCCGGAGCGAACGGCCGTCTCGTAGCAGGACTCCCCGTGAATGTCCCAGCCGCCGAAGACCAGGTCATTCAGCGAAGCCAGGGGGACGAAGTCCTTGATCAAGGGCACCCGTTTTTCGGTGCGCTTGCCCAACCGGACCGTTCCCATCTGGGTGAGGGACCCGATCGGTGGAGCCTTTTGCCGGCGAATGGCCTCGACTCCGGCAATGAAGGTGGACGCCACGGCGCCCATCCCCGGCAGAAGAATTCCCAGCTTGCCCTGGGGTGCGGCAACTTCGGTTCCTTTCTCGATCACGTCGTACTCTCCCAAAATGAGATCCGCTCAAACGAACCGAAATCATGCAACGAAGTCGGCACACATGGCAACTCGAAAATTCCGCGACGCTGGGGCTGGGGAACGGGGCGCGACTCCCCGGGCCGCGGGGACTATCCGGCGGCCTGGCCATGGACAATAATACTCACCGGCAATTGTCCACCGGACTTCTGATTCAAGGGCAGCGACAGGATCCAATGGTCGGATTCGTAATTCTCCAGGATAGGACGCTCTACGGAGTCGGGAGGGAATGCCAGGTTGATGACGGTGGGATGGTGGGTCCCGGACGCTTTCTTGCTGAGTTCCACCAACTCCTCGGAACTGAGTTGCGCGTCCGGCGCCAGGGTGTCCTCGCTCAGCGGAATCAGCAGAACGAAGTCCACAATGGGCGCGGCCCCGACGTGGTTTCCGTCCTGGGGAATCACACCGTAGCGCATGGTGTAGGTTCCCTTCCCGACCGGAAGGCCCCGAAAATCGGTACCACCCTCGGGGAACCTCATCAACCCCAGCAGGACTCCCGAGTGGAAAGCCGGATATACGGCTTCCGGGGAGGCGGGCTGACCTGAGTCTGCGATCTCTCGACGGACCCAAATCTCACACCACGGGTTTCCCTGTCCATTCAGCACACGAACGCCGGCCGGATTCAGGCTGGATTTGAGGGGTTCCGCCAGAGCCTCGGGCGGACGCTCGACCTCTTCCAGGGAGAAGTCTTCTCCCAAGGCGGTTTGCACGCCCGGGAGAGTTAGCAGCAGCAGGCTGAAGCTGGCGAAGCGAAAGACCATGAGGGCGGGAAAGGTGGTTGGCCGGAGGCTGAGCTCCGGCCATCGCATTCGGTTGGCGGACGCCCGGTTGCGGTCAGCGTTGCGGGGCGGAGTCGTAGGAGAAGTGTCCCACGAAGGCGTTGGTCTTGCCGTTGATTTTCCAGTTCACTCCCAGTCCGCGTCCGCTGAACTCGTCGTTGATGGTGTAGGCCGGCATGGCATGGGAGAGCCGGGTCAGTGGAGGGTAATGGACGTGCTCATTGCCACAGAGGTGGTCCTTGGCTCCGATGGGCCGGGCCTTGATTCTGGCCAGATTACCGGCCTGCAACTCGGCCGATCCGTGCGACTCGCCCTCTCCGAGCGCCAGGTGAATGGGTGCGCGTTCCACATTCACTACGTTCCGCAAGAGCTCGGGGGCCATGGTTTGAGCGAAGGCCTCCAAAGCCGCCCGTTGCCGTGGGTTGGCCCGCGCATCCACGATGAGCACCGATTTTGCCGGATAAGGGTTGCCATAAGGATCGCCCAGGGTGGCTTTGGCTTTGGTGACGCCCACCACACCCAGACCGTCCAGCTTGACACCCTGCCAGCTTCCCTTTCGGATCCGCCAGGCCAGTATGGCCTGGTCGCCGGTCAGACCGGACTCGGCATTGGCCACGCAGGGCCCGGTATAGACATTGGCGCTGCGGGTCTCCACATAGTCACCCGAGATGACGGCCGCCCAGCCCGGGCAGGCCAAACCCAGGATCAAGACCAAGAGGATAGTTGCTTTCATTGCTTGTCCCTCCCGTGGATGGTGCCTGACTCCCTCGTCTCCGCCATTATAGTACGCTGGCGAGATGCAACTCAACCGCACCCGTCGAGCGATATTCCGCGGGCTCGGTGCTGCCTAGAATCCTCCTCGAAAGCAGGTTCGTCCCAGCTTGCAGTTCTCAGGCTCCACCAGCTGCTCATCGGGGCCCAGGATTCTCTGGGTCAGCGCGCACCAGTAGTTGTCGTCGCCTGCCGGAGGCACGGTGGGGTCGGGGACCGACTCGTAGAAAAGGCTCTTCCAGCGCAGGCAGTTGCAGACTTCATGTTCGTACCCTTCAAAGCGTCCGGCCATGGCTATGCCCCTCCCATGACAGCGTTCAGAATCGCCCGTTTCACCGCCACCCGGGCCAGTTGAACCTTGTATCCGTTCCTGCTCAGAGGTGTAGCTCCGTCAACGGCGGCATTGCCTGCCTCAGCCGCCGTGCTTTCATCGATCGCATTGCCCACCAGGCCCTCGGCCGCCCCGACGGCGTTCCAGGGGATCGGGGCGACGTGACCCAGGACGATGCGGGCCTGCTCCGCTTTGCCTCCGCTCAGCTTCAAGGCGACCGAGGCCGTGACCAGCGGCCAGTCCAAGGCTTCCTTTTCCCGAACCTCATAGGTGGCGTCGAGCACCTCCCCGGCCGGGGGAACGTGGATTTCTCCCAGGATCTCGCCGGGCTTCAGAATCGTCTCGCGATCCGATTCCTGCCGCGGGGTGCGGAAGAACTCGGCCACCGGCAGCTCGCGCGAACCGTCCTTGCTGAAAATCCTCAGGGTGGCCCCCAGGGCGATCAGGGGCGGGCCCAGGCTGGAGGCGCTGACGAAGGCCGCCTCTCCCGAGTTGCCCAGGATGGCGTGGTATTGATTCTCTCCCTGCCTGACCAGGTCCTGCCCCGAGCCATCCTTGGGGAAATACCCCAAGCCGTTGCGGAAGTACCAGCAGCGCGGCCGCTGGCAAAGGTCGCCGCCAATGGTGCCGAAGCTCTGGATCTGCTGGCTTCTGACGCCGTTGGCTGCCTGCACCAGCGAGGGATAGTGCTTTTGGGCCGCCGGATGGTCGATCAGCTCCGACAGGGTAGCCAGGGCTCCCAGGCGCAGGCCGGAGGAGGAGATGTAGTCGATTCCCTGGAATTCCTGAATTCCCTGTATGTCCACCACTCGCTTGGGGGTGGTGCCGAAGGTCTTCATGAGACTGAGGAGGTCGGTGCCGCCGGCCAAAACCTCGGCCTCTTCCCACTGGGCTCCCAGCAACTGGATGGCCTGCTCCTTGGTGGTGGGACTGGCATACTCGAAAGCCTTCATGCGTAGAGCCCTCCTTTCTCTTCCAGCGCCGCCAGGACGCGCCTCGGAATGAAGGGCGCACGCGGCACCCGTACGCCGATAGCGTTGGCCACGGCGTTGCCAATGGCCCCGACCGGTGCGATCACCGGGGGTTCCCCAAGCCCGATCACTCCGCGAGCGTCCTGCTCCGCATCTTTCCACATCTCCACGACCAGTTGACCGATATCGCCCAGGCCAGCCAGCTTGTAGAACTCCATTTCTCCGTTCAGGAGCGATCCGGTTCGCTCGTCCATGATGCGCTCCTCGGTCAATGCCGAGGAAATGCCCATGATCAGCGACCCGTACACCTGACTCTCGGCCAACTTCTCGTTGACGATCAGACCGCAGTCCTGAATGGCCACGAACTTCTTCATCTTGACCACTCCGGTCTCCGTGTCCACCGAGACTTCGGCCATTTGCACTCCGGCCACTCCGGAATCGATCAGCTTGCCGTCTGAAGCTCTACGGCTGGCGCTGATGTTTCTGCCGGTCACTTCCAATGGAGTCACCCCCAGACGGGAAGCAGCCTGCTTCCAGGTAAGGCTTCTGAAGGGTCTGCCCTTGACCCGGATGCGGCCGCTTGCGGCTTCCAGCTCGGACGGCTCCGTCCCCAGCCTGGGAGCCACCTTTTCGAAGAGTTCTTCCAGGGCCAGTTGGCAGGCCCGCCGGGTGGCCGCGCAAACCCCGCCGACGGTAGTGCTGCCGCCGGAGGGGCCGGAACGGGGGTAGTCGGGGGAGCGGCCGGTGTTGACCTTGATGGAATTGACCGGCAATCCGAAGGTCTCGGCGGCCACCATGGCGATGACGGTGGTGGTGCCGGTTCCGATATCCTGGGTGCCCATGCTGATGGAAACCGAACCGTCCGGATCGATCACCAATCGGGCCGTGCTGTTGTGGCCCCGTCCTCCCCAGGTGTGAAAGGCCAGACCCAGCCCGTGCTTGACGGGACCTGCCGCTTCCTGCCCTCTGGGGCGCCACTTCTTGCGCCACCCCATCAGCTCCTCGGCTCGGATCAGCTGCTTGCCATAAAGGTCGGGGCGCTCGGTGAGGTTGAGGTT
Source organism: Acidobacteriota bacterium (assembly GCA_028875575.1). NCBI lineage: Bacteria > Pseudomonadati > Acidobacteriota > Acidobacteriota bacterium. Next base: position 28,603 of record JAPPDF010000054.1, on the reverse strand, counting down.
CTTGAGGTAGAAGTCGAGGGGGTCCATCTCCAGCTTGGCCGCCAAGTCGTCCAGGGCGGCGAAGGTCAACCAGCAGGTCTGAGGATGGTTGGGCGCCCTCCAGGCCCGCGCCGGGCCGGTGTTGGTCGCAATGCCGGTGTGCTTCTTGCGGACGTTGGGTGGATTGATCACGTAGGGAAGGACCTGCATGGAAATCCCCCCTCCACTCAAGCCGCTGGTTCCCCAGGACTCCGCTTCCCAGGCGGTCAGCGAACCGTCTTTCTTGGCTCCCACCTTGATCCTGGCGAAACCGGAGGGTCGGACCCCGGCTACGAACAGCTCGGCGTCCCGCTCCAGAAAGTTGCGGACCGGCCGGCCGGTATCCCGAGACAGCCTGGCGGTTTCCAGGCCCCAGCTATCGGCCCCGAACTTGCTGCCGTATCCGCCGCCCACGTGGTCCTGAACAATGGAGACGTTGGCGGCCGGGATCTCCAGGGGTTGGGCGAACTGGTTGGCCATCCCGGAAATGTTCTGGGTCGACTGATAGGCCGTCAGCGTCTCCCCACTCCAGTCTATGACCTGGCCGTGCGGCTCCAGGCAGCAGTGGGTGATGACCGGGATCCCATACTCGCCCTCGACCACCGCATCGGCATCCTGAAAGGCTTGATCGGGGTCGCCCTTGACCTGTTCCGAAGCCGGCTTGGTGCGGTCTCCGGCCTTGCCCAGGTCGTCTTCGTTGACCAGGTGAGGCAGCACTTCGTACTCCACCACGATCTTTCGAACCGCGTCCTCGGCCGTGGCCTCATCCACGGCAGCCACCACCGCGATGTCGTCCAGAGACCATTGGACTTCTTTCCCCGGTCCCTGAATCACCCGCACGGCCTTGACCCCGGGCAGGCTCTCGGCGGCGCTGGTGTCAATGCTGGTGACCCGGGCGTGTGCATGGGGGCAGCGCAGGAACTTGGCGTGCAGCGTCCCCGCCAGGTTGACGTCGGAGGTGTACTGGGCCTTTCCAGTGACCTTGTCGGGGCCGTCGAGCCGGCTGACTCGTTTCCCCAGGACCTGTCGTTCGTTCCTGTCGGGCCATCGATACTCAGGCATGATTCCTCCCTTCGACAACCAGGCTGCCGGTTTGACTCTCTGACGACTGCAATACGGCCTGGGCCACGCCCACGTAGGTTCCGCAGCGGCAGAGGTTGCCTCCCAGACCGGTGCGGACCTGGTCCAGGGTGGGGGTGGGGTTCTTGTCGAGAAAGGCCTTGCAGGCCATTACGAACCCGGGCGTGCAATACCCGCACTGTTGGGCGTCGTTGTCGACGAAGGCCTGTTGTATCGGGTGCAGCCGGTCGACCTGGGCCAGCCCCTCCACCGTCCGGATGTCCTTCCCCTGGACCTGGATGGCCAGAACGGAGCAGGCATAGGCGGGTTTCCCGTCGATGGTGACCGTGCAGGCCCCGCAGGTGCCGCGGTCGCAGACTTTCTTGGCGCCGGTGAGGTCCAGCTCGAAGCGAAGTGCATCCAGCAGGGTGACGCGAGGTTCCAGCGCCAGGCTTCTCTCGGCTCCGTTTACCGCGAGCGTGATGTCGACCTTGCCCGGACCGGCCACCTCCGCCCCCGCGGATTCCGGAGCGGCGCGTAGCGACTCGGTTCCGGCTACCAGACTGGAGGAAATCACCGCGCCGGCGCCGGTGAGGAAGCCTCTGCGCGATACCTCGAGCGCGCCCTTGCCTTCAGGCTCTTTGGGTTTTGGCATGCGTTACCTCCTGAGGGAGAAGACCATCGCTTTCGGAAAGCAGACCGCCATCCATGGCCTGTTCCCGACGGGCGTCTCACGGGCCGCTGTTCGGTCCCGGTGGACCCCGGCCTTTCTATGTGAATGGGCGTTGATTCCGGATGAATCCAGAGAGGTCTGCATCATAGAGGCAGGCTTTCTCGGTTGTCAACTGCTATCGGACGGACCAGGATGCGGGCGGGAGGCGCGCGCTCCCCGCGACTGGGCAGATCCATCGGGAAGTACGATCAAGTGAACATCGATGCACAGGATGCACAGGATCATCAGGACGGGACGCTGCTGCACGAGAGGCTGAATCGGGCGATGATCGTGACCTTGGTGTCATCAGGTCATGGGAGGAAGCCACCCGGGAGCGCGGGCGTCCCGCCCGCACAATCCCTGGAACGGCCTTCCCCATCTCCGCGACCTGGATCGGTCGGCTACGGCGCAGGGGATCGACATTTTTTGAACATGGATACACAGGATGCACAGGATTAAAAGGACGAAGGGTTTGTGCACCAAGTGCCGGCTCGGGCGTCGATCCGGTGCGGGCTTGCGGGTGCTCAGGATTAAGAGCTGGCAGTATCCTGGAAAAATCCTGTGCATCCTGTGCATCGATGTGAATTATCCGTTTAATGGTGGCGCGTGGCGTTGAAGCAACTCCCTCTCCCGTCGTGGCGCTTCGTTGTCCTTCAAGTATCGCTGTGCGGCCAAAAGGAATAAGGATGCGGGCGGGACGCCCGCGCTCCCGGATGGGGCGCCCTCCCGATGGCTCGGTGCGGGTCCGGAAGGCTTGACGGGTTGTCGGCGGAGGCCTTAGCCTTGATCTCCCGGCAGCATGTCGTCGGAGAACACTGATCATTCAAACTGCTCGGTCGGGTCGGCGCCGCCGGGAATGTCTCAACCATGAAGCCCAGAATAACAATCGGCGTCGGCGGGGGAACGGGGTCGGGCAAGACGACGCTGTCCCTGAAACTGGCGGAGTTTTTGGGGCCGGAGCGGGTGCTGATCCTGTCTCAGGACCACTACTACCGGGATGCCGGCCATCTCCCGGTGGAACAACGGGCCCTGCGGAATTTCGATCGGCCGGAGGCGGTGGATTTCGAGCTGCTGGTGCGACATCTGAAGCAGCTGCAAGCGGGCCTGGAAATTGACCGGCCAAGATATGATTTCACGCGACACGTTCGCCTTGAGGGCTCGGAGCCGGCTCCTCCCCGGCCGGTCATTCTGGTAGAGGGGACGCTGGTCTTCGCGGCGGAGGAGTTGGTCGGCTGTCTCGACCTGAAGCTCTTTGTGGATGCCGATCCCGACATCCGCTTCATCCGCCGCCTGAGGCGCGATATCCGGGAACGGGGGCGGAGCGTGGAATCCATCGTCCACCAATACCTTGAGACGGTGCGGCCCATGCACCTGCGCTTTGTCGAGCCGGCTCGAACGCAGGCCGATCTGGTGATCTCCGGGGTGGACGGCATTGAGCAGCAGCTTGCCCAGGTCGGGGACCGGATCAAGATAGCGGCCGGCATCTGAGGGAAGGAGGGAGCCAGGTTCGTGAGAGTTCACATCAGACAAACGGGTTTGGAGTATGACGGCTTCATTCGGATTGAGAGGGCCGACCTGGCCTTCGAAAAGTTCAGTGGGGAGATGAGCGGCGCCGTCCGGCGTTATCGCTACCACCGCGGGGAAGTAGCGGCGATCATGATTTACGACGCCGGTCGGGATCGGGTGCTCCTGATCCGCCAGTTTCGCTATGCCGTGCACGCCCGAACCGGCGACGGCTGGCTGATCGAATGCGTGGCGGGAATCCAGGAGAAAGGGGAGTCCATCGAGACCGTGGCTCACCGGGAGGTTCTGGAGGAGACCGGGCTGAAGCTGGCGGGCCTGGAGTTGCTGGCCGAGTACTTTTTCAGTCCCGGAGCCTGTTCCGACAAGGTACATCTCTTCGTGGGCACCCTGGAGGATCCCGAGCAGTCTCTGGGCGTTCACGGTGTGGCGCAGGAAGAGGAGGACATTCAGGCCTGCTGGGTGCCCTTGAGCCAGGCTCTGGAAATGGCCCGCTCCGGACAGATCCAGGATGCCAAGACGCTGATCGGACTGCACATGCTGGAGAGTCGACTCCGCCGCGGAACGGGCGCGGAGAGCCCGGGCTAATCGAGCCCCACCTTCCGGCAATGGGACTCCAGCGCGCACAGGCTGCACTGGGGTTTGCGGGCGCTGCAGATTCGGCGGCCGTGGTGAATGAGGCGGTGGGAAAAATTGATCCATTCACCGGCAGGAATCACGGCCATGAGATCCTGCTCGACTTTTTCCGGGGTCCTCGCCCGGGTCAGGCCAAGCCGCCGGGAAATCCGAAACACGTGGGTGTCGACCACCACCCCTGAGGTCACCCCGTAGGCCGTCCCAAGCACGACGTTGGCCGTCTTGCGGGCCACTCCGGCAAGTCGAAGAAGCTCCTCCATGGACTGCGGCACCTGCCCGTTGTGGTCTCTCACCAGGCGGCGGCAGGCCTCCCGGATGTTTTTGGCCTTGTTGCGGAAGAATCCGGTGGAATGAATCATCCGCTCCAGGGTCGGCAGAGAGGCGCGGGCAAAGGCTTCCGCCGAAGGGTACTTGCGAAAGAGCTCCGGCGTCACCAGGTTGACTCGCTTGTCGGTGCACTGGGCCGACAGGATGGTCGCGATCAGCAGTTGCAGCGGGTCAGCGTGCCTCAGCGCGCACTCGGCCTCCGGATAGGCCTTCTTCAGGCCCGCCAGAATGCCGGACACCTGCCTCTTGCCGACCTGTTCGATTGTCTCTGGGTCGTTGGAAACTGACATGGGTATCTATTATCTTATCGCAGGGCAAAGAAAGACCTGAAAATGAACGATCTTCTATAATGTATGGGTTGACCTGGTGGGATATACGGGTTGATCAAGATAAGCCCTTCAAGGAGGTTGGGCCTAATGTCAGATCAGGAATGGAGACTGATTGCCACCATTGCAATGGTCCTGGTGGCAGTGGCGGCCCAGGTCCTCTTTCGCCGGGTGCGGCGGCGCCTGAAGGAGTTGATTCGACGGGAGCACCCCTTCGGACCGATGCTGCACAGCGGGTTGGATTGGGCCTTTGTCCTGCTAAGCCTGACCGTTTGGGTCGCGGTGGCTTCGGGAGTGCTGGCCGCCATTCCTCAGACCCGGTTTCTCAACACCAAAATGCTGGGGCTGCTTTCCCAGGGGCTTTCCCTGCTGGACCGGTTTTTCGAAAGCGAAATTGTGCCGGGGAAAACCAACTTCAAGATCAAGAACCTGTTTATGGTGGTGGCGGCTTTCGCGGTGATTGCGCTGCTGGCCCGGGGGGTCCGCCGCCTGCTGCTCAACTACATCCTCAACAAGGCCCCCATGGACCTGAGTGTCCGCCACGCGATCGCGACCTCCGCCCAGTACCTGATCGTCATCGTGGGGTTCCTGGTCTTGCTTCAGAGCGCCGCCGAGATCGATCTGACCATGCTGGGCTTGGTGGCGGGCGGAGTGGGTGTAGGGGTCGGCTTCGGCCTGCAGAACATCGCCAACAACCTCATCAGCGGGATATTCATTCTCTTCGAACGGCCGATCAAGGTCGGGGACCGCATCGAGGTCGGGGAGGTGCACGGCCACGTGGTGCACATTGCGGCCCGGGCTACCACGGTGCGAACCAACGACAACATCGACTTCATCATTCCGAATTCCAGCTTCACTTCTTTCAATGTGATCAACTGGAGCCACGGGGACCAGAAGGTGCGATTCCGGATACCGGTTCCGGTGGCTTACGGCTCCGACGTGCGCCAGGTGGAGCGGCTCCTGCTGGAGGTTGCCGAGGAAAATGAAAATGTCCTGAAGGAGCCCTCACCGAGGGTGGTGTTCTGGGCCTTTGGCGACAGCGCCCTGGAGTTCCAACTCAGGGTCTGGACGACACGAATGCTTCATCGGCGCGGCGTCTTCGTCGGCCAGCTCAACCTCGCCATCTACGAAAAGTTCCAGCAGCACGGGATCCACATTCCGTTCCCCCAACGGGACCTGCACCTCAAGACCGCGCCTCCGGAATGGAAGTCGCCCTCCCCGGACTGACCTCTTTCCGCCCCGTCTACTGCCTCTGGCGAAGCCTCTGCAGGATTTCTCCCAGAACGCGGGTTTCCTCCCCGTAGCGAGCCCAATCCCCCTGCTTCAAGGCCGATTGAGCACGGTTGTAGGTTTCAGTCGCGTCCCGGATGAGGGACTGTACCGTTTCCTGCTGCCGCGGCCGGCCGTTGGCCTCGGCCACTCGAGTGGCGGCAGGACTCACGCTTCCGCCGAAGATCCTGGCCAGCGAGAGATCCAGGGTCTCTTCCATGGCGATCTGGTTGCCGTAGGCCACGATCACCCGCTTGAGCTCGGGCAGGCTGCGGTCGGAGGCGGCCGCCAGGTAGAGAGGCTGAATGTAGAGAACCGATTCCTCGACCGGAATCACCAGCAGGCTTCCCCGGATGACCGAGGAGCCTCCCTGTCCCCAAAGGGTGAGCTGTTGCGAGATCTCAGCTTCCTGGTTGATGCGGCCCACGATCTGGGAGGGGCCGTAGACCAGCCGCTGCTTGGGGAACCTGTACACCACCAGTTGCCCGTAGTTGGGAGCGTCGCAGCGGGCGGCCATCCAGGCGATCATGTTCTCGCGGCGTGCCGGGGTGAGGGGAATCATCAGGATGAACTCTTCCTTCGCCGCCTCGCTGTTGAGCTTCATGATGGTGTAGTAGGGCTCCAGAGGGGTGGCCCCCTCCTGCTGGGAGAGAGTGGGGATCCGCCACAGGTCCTCCTTGTTGTAGAAGACCTGGGGGTCGGTCATGTGGTAGGTGGCGTAGATGTTGGCCTGGACGCGAAACAGGTCCACCGGGTAGCGCAGGTGCTGCCTGAGGTCCTCGGGCATTCCCTCCAGGGGCTGAAAGACGCCGGGATATATCTTGGAGTAGACCTTGATCAGAAGGTCCTCGGGGTCGTTCACGTAGAGCTTGACGGTGCCGTTGTAGGCGTCGATGGTGACCTTGACCGCGTTGCGGATGTAGTTTCCCAGGCCCCGCACCGGTTGGGAGTAGGGAAACTGCCCGCTGACCGTATACCCGTCGACGATCCAGAAGAGCTTGCCCTCATCCGAGATCACCATGTAGGGATCGCTGTCATAGCGCAGGAAAGGCAGCAGCTTGCGGAGACGGGTGGCCACGGCGCGGTCGAACATCAGGCGGCTTCCGGCGTGGATGTCGCTCGAGAGGATGATCTTGGGTTCCTTGAAGTAGAGGCCGAAAAGCAGCTTGCGCAGAAAACCGCCCACCGGGATGCCCCCCGCTCCCTGGTAGTCGGTGAAGACGTTTTCCTCTCCCGAGGGATAATCGAACTCCTTGGCGTGGGTCTTGACAAAGCAGTAGGAGTGGGAGAGTTCTCCGTAGTAGATCTCCGGCCGGGTGACCTTGATGTCGGTGGTGGAAGCCGGGGGAATGTCCTTGATCATGAAGGTGGGCAGACCTTCCTGGGTGAACTGGTTGACCGGCCCCTGGCAGATCCCGTAACCGTGGGTATAGGTCAGGTGCTCGTTGATCCAGATGCGGCTGGGCAGGCTTTCGGAGGAGAGCTCACGGGGAGACAGGCTCACCTGCCGGTACTCGCCGTCGATCCAGTAGCGGTCGTTGTCCACGTCCACGAAATCGTAGTAGGGGCGAATGATCTGGAGCTGCCCGTAGGTCTGGAGCAGCGGCTGATGGTCCCACAGCCGGATGTTCTGCATGGTCTGCTCGTTTTGCTTCAGAGTCTCGGAAGTCAGATTCTCCAGGGCGGGGAATTCCTCCTCCTTCACCCGGTCGATCCCGTAGGCCATCCGTGTGTGCTTGACCGCATATTCGATATAGGGGCTCTCCTTGCTGATCTCGTTGGGAGCCACCTCGAAGGTCTGAATCACATAGGGATATCCCTGGTTCCCCACGAATCCCACCCCCAGCAGAATCCCGATCCCGGCCAGGGCCAGGGTGAACTTGGCTCGGAAGGCGCTGGACATCACCAGCCCCGCGGCCACCAGGCTGACGAAGATCATCAGGGTCAGGACCGGGAGCTGGGCATGGATGTCGGTGAAGCTGGCTCCGTAGACCACGCCCCGGTCGGAATAGAGGAGGTTGTACTTTTCCAGGTGGTAGTGAATGGCCCGCCATGCCAGGAATGCAGCCACCAGGCCGAACAGATGGAAACGGGCCGCCGTGATCATGCGAGGGCCGCTCCGGGTGATCTGGACACCTCCCTGAATCAGGTAGACGGCGGCAGCAGCGATGGCCGAAAAGACCAGCAGCGCCCATCCGAACTGATAGATGAACTGGTAGAAGGGCAGGGTGAAGAAGTAGAATCCGATGTCCTTCTCGAAGAGGGGATCGACGCTGCCGTAGGCCACGGCGTTCTGATAGGCGAGATAGACATCCCATTTTGTGCCCGCCCAGCTCCCCACGATGTAGGCGATGAAAATGGTGCCGCCCAGCAGGAACTTGCGGAACACCTGGTCCACACCCTCGGGGATTTCAATCAGGTTGTCGGGTGAGAATGAAGGTTGATCGCCGGCCAGCCGGCGCGCCACCTTGGCGTTGGCGTGAACCACCATGAAGAAGAACAGTCCGAACAGCCCCGTCAGGATCCACTGGGTGACCAACGGCTTGGTGAAGAGCACGGGAAAGCCGGTTTCCTCGAACCAGAGCCAGTCCATCCACAGGCCGATGATTCCGTTGAACAGCCCCAGGCCGAACAGAATCGCCAAAATAACGAGCAATCCCCAGTTTCTTCTCATCAATGATCTCCTTGGGATCTAATCGGATTCATTCCCGGAAAGCGACGTGGCTGTCGAGCTGCCGGCGCCGGCGCATCAATTTTCATAAAACTGGACGATGTCTTCATCCGGGTGGTCCAGCGACAGCATGAGAAACAGATAGTCCTTGAGGTGCCGGGTCAACAGGAAATTCTGCTTGACGTGCTGGTGCCCGTTCTCCCCCATGGTCCGGCGCAGTCCGGGGTTGGCCAGCAGTTGCATGGTTCGCCGTGCCGCCCCTTCAGGCGAGTGTACCAGGAATCCGGTCACTCCGTTCAGAATCTGCAGCTTGATCCCGCCGACTCTTCCTCCCACTACCGGCTTTTTCTTCCAGAGGGCTTCGCTCACCGTCAGCCCGAAACCCTCCTTGATCGATTTCTGCATCACCACGGTGGACCCGCGCACCAGCGCGTTGATCTCCAGGTCGCTGAAGGGGGGAAGCAGGCACACGTGAATGTCCGGATCGCCGGCCGCCGCTTCCTCCACTTCCCGCAACACCACTTCCCCCTCGGGGTCGTCCGGGGCGCCGCCCCCGGCCAACAACAGTTGACAGTCATAGTTTCTCTTGACCAGGCGGTAGGCGGCAATGACCCCCAGCGGGTCTTTCAGCCGGTCGAAGCGAGAGATCTGAGTCAGGATCGGACGGGTGCTGTCCAGCTCGTACTTGTCCAGCACCCCTTGTATGGTGCTCTGGCTCAGGGGCTTGTTCTTGTCGCTCAGCGGGTCGATCGAGGGCGGGACCATGTATTGTGGAACTGCCAGGTCCCGCGCAAATTCGGGCATCGAGAAGACCGAGGCGTCGTACTGATCGACCAGCGGGCGGAGGAAGTCCCATACCTTGGGATTGGGGGATGAGACATCGATGTGGCAACGCCAGATCCAGCGGCGCCCGATTTCCTTTTTCTTGAGGATCAGGCCTGCCGGCTGAGGGTCGTGGACCACGATTACGTCGCCGTTCAGATCGAGGCTCTTGAGGTTGGCTTCGGTGTTGGCCTGGAAGTGATCCAGCATTTCCCGGGTGATTTCTTCCGGGTGCCCGTGCAGTGCGTTGTGGAAGGCCTTGGTGATGTTGAAGAAAGCCTGGTCTCCCTTGATGACGTCCCAGGTGGCCTCGATTCCGAGCTCGCCAAGCAGCGGGACCAGCCGGGTGAGGATCTCGGCCACGCCGCCGCCGACCGCGGTGGAGTTGATGTTCTGCAGCCGCTTGTTCCGGACCCTCTCGGCGAAGACGGAGAGCTCGGCGATTTCTTCCCGGCCGACGATCTGTTCGTAGTCCTGCAGCCGGATGGCCATGTCAGCTTCCCATGTGGACAGTGTCCTGTCTCAGAAATAGGATTACCATCTCCGATGGAGGTTCCAAAGGAAAACAGTCGGTTGGAGAGTCCCTTTGCGATTCAGCGAACAGGCGCCGTTTTGTTCTCCCATCCCGGGAACCTCCATCGGCCCTCCGGGTTCGGGCGGAACAGCGCCGTCTTCGTCGTCGCTCCTCCTCACAATGAAGGGGCATTGCATCGTCGTCGCTCCTAGAATCCGGCGCCGTTGCGCTCCGAAAGATGGCAACCCTATTTCTGGGACAGAACACTCATTCCCAGTTGGATGATTCGGTGGCGCAACTCGTCCAGGGTCATGGCATAGGGGTTGAGCCTGCCGATCTGGTCCGCCAGGGCCTCCTGTCCGATACCGCTCAGCCAAAACGAGAAATCGTTGGTCATCCGCTCCAGTCGGAGCCGGGCCTCGAAGAAATGAAAGTAGAGGGAGGTGTTGGAGACCGAGGGAAGCCGGTTCAGAAAATCGGGCAGATCCCGAGCCACGATCCCTGTCGGCACCACGAAGCTCTTGGCCTTGCAGAAGTGGAACTCGTTTCCGGGAGGACACTCGCGGGCGCGGCCTCCAGTGCTCTCCAGAAAGGCGGTGATCTCCGCCACCATGCTCTCCCGAATCTGCCGGATGGAAGAGAAGCTGAGCAGGTCGATGGCGGCCAGCTTTTCCGCCAGGGGCTCCTCCTGGAGCGCTTCCGAGATCCAGAGGGAGAAGTCGTTGTAGAACTCGTGCCTGGCGAACTGTCGAGAGAGGAAATACTCCTCGTGGGAGTGGTAGAAGATGGAGGATCCCGAGATCCGCTTGAGAATGGCCAGCAGTTCCGGCAGGTTGCGAGCCGTTTGGCCGGTTAGAACCACCAGCCGGCGTTCCGTATTGAACACGAAGGACTCGCTATGGGGCATGGCCGGGGGGTGCGGGTAATCAACCGAGCATCGAAAGCAGTGTTGGAACCTTTATCTGAACCGGAGCGGCGAGATGGGCGCAGCCGCCGAAAGAAGGCCAAGAATAGGTAACGGATAGGGAGATGTCAAGAAAGCCGGCTGGCAGGCAGGCGAGGCCGCGGGTCAGATTCCTGAGAGGCCAGCCCAATGGGAACCCCCGGGAGCGCGGGCGTCCCGCCCGCACAATTCCTGGCACAGCCTGGCCCATCTCCTCGACCTGGATCGACCGGCAAAGACGCCAGGGCTCTGCTTCGGTCGTGCCCATGCGGTTCCCGCCGCCAGCGTGGCAGGGTGCGCCATCGCAGGGAAACCGAGCGGCAACCCACGGGAGAGGATGCGGGCGGGACGCCCGCGCTCCCGGGGGGGGGCATCCTCCCTCAGTCTTGCTCCTCAAGGGGGCGTGCCGGCTTGGCTTGCCGCAGCCCTGCAGGCGGCAGAGCCGTCACGCTCGATGGCCCTTCGTGTTCCTTCGTGGATCACTCTTTATTTCAGTTGCTTCAGGTTGGGCTTAACGTGTCGATCGAATAACTATCCACTAACCACTATTCACTTGGCAGCGCTGCCGTCCCATAACAGGGCGACGACTCATAAGCGGCGAATCGAGGGTGTTCCAGCTCAGGTTGAAGCCGGGATCGGGGCGGGGAGGATTCGGAGTTCTCCTGTTCGAACGGGCCGTCTGGATCTCCTGCGTATCTTGCGCCGATAGGCGGGAACCCGGGCCAGCCCTTCCCAATAGGGGGAGGGACTCCAGGAAGAAGAGCCGTTGAGCCGGCGGGACTTGGGGCGGGTCTTCAGGGCCTGGACCTTGCCGCCGTTCTCCTGGATCAGCTTCCGCAGAAACTCATCCTGCCATCGCCGGTAGGCCATGACGCCGCCGCCGTTGTTGAGAATGGCATAGAAGACGGGTCCGTGGGCCCGGGTCATGGCTACACCCGCCAGCGTACTGACACCTCCATCCTTGGAAGAATTGGTTCCCGTTTTTCCCAGGACACGGCCGCGGTACCTGGAATGCCGAAAGCGCCCGCGAAGCGTCCCCTGGTCCACTCCAGCCACGGGCATGATGTCCTGCAGCTTCATACCATGACCCTGGACGGTGGCGCGAAGGCAGTGGAGCACTTGAACGGCGGCACGTGCGGTCATGCGGCTGCGTCCTATTCCGGACGGTTTTTCTATCCGAATATCCAGGGGACGAATGCCCATCTCCCGGATCAGATACTCCCGCATGGACTCGGGCCCTCCCAGAGCGCGCCCCAGCCTGTCGGCGATAGCATTGACGCTGAACGCATTCACCTTCCACAGGATGTCCCGGAGGCGCGGTGAAGAGTGGCTGAGATACTCGATTCGCAACCGCTCGCTGACGCACTCTTTCGGCGCGGCGTAGACTCGTCCCTTGATCCTGATGCCGGTTCGCCGGAAGTAGCGCGCCAGGTACCGGACAGGGTAGTCGGGGTTGCTGCTGGAGTTCACCGAGAAGGGTCCGGTTACCACCAGGTCTCCCTCCACCCGGCGCAAGCCCCTTCGCTTCAGGGAACGGGTCAATCGGTAAAGTTCGGCCCTGCCGAGAAGGGGATTCCCGTCGCTGACCAGGTAGAGATTGCCGGGCAGCACCCGTTCCTCCTGATCGATGGGGGAATCGCCGTAGACTCGAGTGACGAAGCGGTGATCGGGGCCCAACTGCGCCAGAGCCACCAGAGAGGTGACCAGCTTCATCACCGAGGCCGGATTGAGCGGGGTTTCCGGGTTCAGTTGCGCCAGAACGGTGCGACCATCCTGCGATTCCACCAGAATCCCCTGCCTGTCCAGGTTGTAGCGATGCCTCCGGATTCGGCGAGAGAAATTTTGCAGGGCTGTGCTTTCCAGTTGCCGGGGCGGGGCAGGCAGCGGTTGGGCAACCGGGTGTCGCAGCTCGCTGCTCTGATTGGCTTCTACGGGCCAGAAGGCGCTCAACACCAGAAAAGCGAGACAGCAGGGACCGGATTGGATCGGTCGGAGGTGCTTGAACAGAGCAGCCGTCATAGACGCGGGTCCCCGGAGGCAACGGCAAGATCGCTCCATCATAGGAAAAGACAGCTTGGCTTGTAAACCTAAAAGAAACAACGCCTGACGCGATTGGGCAGCACCCGGAGGGTGCCTCGGGAGCCGTATAATGCGCTTGACAGTTTCTTCGGCCCTTCCTTATACTGCCGCCTGCTGCCGCAACTAACGCCGGCTTGGTCACCTGCACTGCCTTGGTTCCCATCCTGATTGTGGCTGGTCGGGAAGTGAGGCGCCCATTTTGCTTTAGGTTCTCCACGATCGTCACCATTGCTGCAATCTTTGTCGGTGTCCAGGGAGGGTACCGTGCCCAACTGTCCGGAATGCGAAGCCGAATTGGAATTGGAAGACGATGTGGAAAAGGGTGAGATCGTAACCTGCGCCGATTGCGGGGCCGACCTGGAGGTCGTGGGCATGGATCCCGTGGAGTTGGACCTGGCTCCGGAGGAAGAAGAAGATTGGGGGGAATGATCCCCGGCAAGGAGTGTTTACAACTCACCTTCCGACCCGTACGACCACAGAGGATGCGAGGGTTTCTTGACCGATTCCGCTCCCTGTGGTTTTTTTGTGTGTACTGATGAAAGTAGGACTACTCTGCTCCATCCTGCGCAAGGAAGAAAAGCTGCTGCTGCAGGAGTTTCGTAGCCGTGGCGTTGCTCCGGAGATCGTCGACGACCGCGAGCTGATCTTTCGCCTGGACTCCAGGCATCTTGATTTCGACGTGGTTCTGGAGAGAAGCGTCAATCACTCCCGGGCCCTCTATTCCCTGAAGGTCCTCAACGACTGGGGGATCCGGACGGTCAACAGCTACCCGGTGGCCGAAACCTGCGGTAACAAGTTCCTGACCAGCAGCGCGCTCCTCCGGAATCGGATTCCCACCCCTCGGACCGTCATGGCCTTCACGCCCAAGTCGGCTCTGAAAGCCATCGAGGAACTGGGTTATCCGGTAGTGCTCAAGCCGGCGGTGGGGTCCTGGGGGCGACTGCTCTCCAAGATCAATGATCGAGAGGCCGCCGAAGCCGTGCTGGAACACAAGGACATCCTGGGTTCCTACCAGCACTCCGTCTTCTATATTCAGGAGTACGTTCCCAAGTCGGGCCGGGACATCCGGAGCTTCGTGGTGGGTGACGAGACTATTTGCGCCATCTATCGCTATTCCTCCCACTGGATTACCAACACGGCCCGAGGAGGGCGAGCCGAGAACTGCCCGGTGACCCCGGAAATCGACCGCCTGTCTAAAGCGGCCGCCCGAGCCGTTGGCGGCGGGGTCCTTGCCGTGGATCTCTTCGAGTCGGAGTCGGGTTTTCAGGTCAACGAAGTCAACTACACCATGGAGTTCAGGAATTCCATCCATACCACCGGTGTCGACATCCCGGCCAGAATCGTCGACTACGTCCTGAACGCTGCCCCCGAAGGGCAGTCCGGGTCCGAGGGGCATCCATGATCTCGGTTTCCATCGTCGGAGGTTCCGGTTATACCGGTGGAGAGGTGTTGCGCCTCTTGTTGGGCCATCCCGAGGTTGAGCTGTGTCAGGTGACCTCGGAATCCAGGGTGGGCAAGTTCGTCCATTCGGTGCACCCCAACCTTCGCAAGCGCTGCAAGCTGCGATTTGTGGCCAGCCAGGCCTTGAAGACGGTGGACCTGCTCTTCCTCTGCCTGCCCCACGGGATGGCCGTGGAGCGCATGGAGGAATTTCTCGATCTGGGCAATCGGGTCATTGACCTCTCCTCCGATTTTCGCTTGCGCTCCCCGGCGGATTACGTGACCTGGTACCACCACGAGCATTCCAGGCCGGAGCTGCTGGAACGGGCGGTCTACGGCGTTCCCGAACTGCACCGGCAGGAGATTCGAGAAGCCAGGCTGGTGACCGGGGCGGGCTGCCTGGCCACCGCCGCCATTCTGGGCCTCTTCCCGCTCTACAAGGCGGGACTGGTGGATTCGGAGGACATCTTCATCGAGGCCAAGGTGGGCTCGTCGGCGGCCGGCAACAAGTCCAGCCTGGCTTCCCACCACCCGGAGCGCAGCGGTTCTCTCCGGTCCTTCCAGCCGACCCGCCATCGCCACACGGCCGAGGTCAAGCAGGAGCTGGCTTTGAACGGTGCCAGACCCCGGATTCATTTGTCGGCCACCTCCACCGATTCCGTGCGGGGCGTCCTGGCCACCGCCCAGGTGCTGCTGGAGCGGGTTCCGGAGGAGAAGGCCCTCTGGAGAGCCTATCGGGAGGCCTATCAGGCGGAGCCCTTCCTCAGAATCGTCAAGGAAAGATCGGGGGTCTACCGTTACCCGGAACCCAAGATCCTGGCGGGATCCAACTACTGCGACGTCGGTTTCGAGCTGGACCCGGCGGAGGGGCGCCTGGTGGTGCTTTCCGCCCTGGACAACCTGATGAAGGGGGCGGCGGGAAACGCGGTCCAGGCCATGAACGCGATGCACGGCTGGGAGGAGACCCTGGGGTTGGGATTTCCCGGTTTGCATCCCGTATAATGGTGAACAGGACTGATTTGTCGAGCCCTCCCATGGTGTTGTCGAGGTCGAAGTCACTCAAGCTGGCCGCGGCGGCTGTTCTGGCTGCCTTGATTTGTTTCGCCTGGGCGCCCGGGACAGCTCTCCCAGGGGAGGAGTCCAAGAAGGATCAACCCTTTGCCTTGCTCAAGGGGAGCTGCTTCGATCAGAGAGGCTTCAGCCTGCCGGGAGTGGCCATTCAGGTGACGCTGCCGCCGGGGGAGAGCGGAAGGAAAAAGGAAAAGCGTTGGCGGATGCAGTCCGACCGCCGCGGGGAATTTGCCGTCCGTCTTCCCGCCGGAGAACAGACCGTGGTGGTGACCGCCAGCAAGAAGGGCTACCGGAAGACGGAACAGTCCGTTCAGTTCTACGCCGACGAGATGCAGCACATCGCCATCCGGATGACGCCGGTTACCAAGTCGGAGTAGCCGGTTCCTCCTATGAAATGCGGACTAACGATTCGATGCCGACCCCTGCCCCCAAAGCCATGATGCGACCAAGTCTCCAGTTAACCGCCGGATTGCGAACCATCGTCAGGATGGGACCGGCGCCCTTTCTCTTGGGGTTGGCTCTGATCTGGGGATTGGTTTCCGGGGAAGCCAGACCCCAGGGTGACGAGGAGGCGCCTCGGACCAAGTCGATTCGCGGCCACGTGGCCGGGCCAGACGGGAAATCCCAGCCGGGGGCCAAGGTCTTCGTCAGGAACGTCAAGAACGAGACCACCACCATCCTCATCACGGACGAGAAGGGACTCTTTGCCATTTTCGGCCTGGAGCCGGCGCTCGACTACGAGATCCACGCCGAATACCAGCAGCTTAGCTCCAGAGTTCTGGCCATCAGCTCCATGCTCCAACGTTACGACAACGTCCTCAACTTCAAGCTGGCCGAAAGGGTGGTCGAGGAAAAACCCGCGGATGTCCCTGTGCGAATGCAGAGCGTCGAGATCCCGGGAAAGGGTGGATTGCACTTCACGGGCGACTGGTATCCCCCACCGGACTCGGAGGAGGTGCGGTTTCCGGCGGTGTTGCTGCTGCACGGTTCGGGGGAGACCCGCGGCGTCTGGAACACCTTCATCCAGGAGAAGCTTGCGGGAAACATGGTCGGGGTGCTCAACCTCGATCTGCACTCCGGGGAAGAGGAGTCGTCAGGGGGCGCGGCCACTCCTTCGGAGTCGGATCCCGACCGGATGGATGCCTTGCTGGAACTGTTCGAGGCGACCTTTGCCTGGCTGGAGGCTCAGGGAACGATCGATCCCTACCTCATCGGCGTGGTGGGAACCGGACTTGGAGCCGACCTGGCGTTTCTGGCCTCCGGCAAGTACGAAAATGTGCGCGCGGCGGTGGTGGTTTCCGGCAACCTGGCCAATGTCCGCGGCGTGGCCGAGCGGGCTCAAGACTTCCAACCTCACTCCATCCTCTTTCTGGCAACCCGGGGGGATGAGTCCTCCACCGCTTCCATCGCCGGATTGGAGCAGCAGACCGGATATCCGAGACTAACCCGAGTCTTTGAAGGCTCCAGCTCTCGGGGCATCGAGGTGCTTGCGGAGATTCCGGAAGCCTCCGACCTGGTGGTGGAGTGGTTGGACAAGAGGCTGCGCTGAACGCCGCCGGAGAATTCAGGCGGTAGCGGCCGGACTCGCCAAGAACCTCGGGTTGCGCCCAGACCTGCCCCCAAGCCAAGTCAAAATCAAGGAGATCGAGCAACCATGCTGGTGGTCAAGGTAGGAGGCAGTCTCGGTATCGACTACGACTCCGTGTGCCGCGATCTGGCCTCCCTCATCCAGTCGGGGCGCCGGGCCATTCTGGTCCACGGAGGCTCGGCCGAAACCAATGCGCTGTCGGAAAAGCTGGGGAAGCCCCCCCGCATGGTGACTTCGGTCTCGGGCTACGAGTCCCGTTACACCGACCGCGAGACTCTGACCATCTTCGAGATGGTCTATTGCGGCAAGATGAACAAGGGGATCGTGGAGCGGTTTCAGAAGCTGGGGGTGAATGCCGTGGGGCTCTCCGGGATGGACGGCCGCATCTGGGAGGGCCGCCGCAAGTCGACCATCACCATCGTGGAGAACGGAAAGCGGCGGGTGCTGCGCGACGACTACACCGGGCGCATCGAAAGCGTGAACCTGGACCTGCTCAACCTTCTGCTGGATCACGGTTACACGCCGGTGCTGACGCCACCGGCCGTAAGCCGCGAAGGAGAAGCCATCAACGTGGACGGCGATCGAGCCGTGGCCGTGCTCGGGGCCGCCCTGGGGGTGGACAAGCTGGTCATCCTGTCCAATATCCCGGGTCTGTTACGGGACCTGGAGGATGAGAGCAGCCTGATCCGGGAAATCCCCCTGGAAGAGGCCGATGCATTCATGGAATTCGCCCGGGGACGTATGAAGAAGAAGTTGCTGGGAGCGGTCGAGGCGGTGCAGCAGGGAGTCAGGGAGGTCATCTTCGGCGATGCCCGGCTGTCCGATCCCGTCACCCAGGCCCTCTCCGGGAAGGGCACCGTCATTCGCCGTCGGACCAGGGATTGATTGGCGAGACAGGACACTGGCGGCGTCCTCACAAGAATCGCGGCGTCTCCCGCCGATACCGCTCGTACTCCTCCCCGTATTGCTCCTTCAGCCAAACCTCCTCACTGAGTGGCATGATGATGAACACCAGGGCAAGCAGCCCATGGGTGACCCAGAGGAACTGTGAGTTCGCAATGATGCTCAGGCCCAGGAAGAGCAGGTTGAGTCCGAGGGATTGCGGGTTGCGGGTGAACCGGTAGGGGCCGGAGTCGACGAAGCCGTCCCTGAGGCCCCAGGAAGCCTTCCGGCCGATGGTGGCGATTCCCCACAGCACCAGCATTTCTCCGAGCAGAGCCAGCGGGATGCCGAGGAGCAACCGGAGGCCGCCCGAAAAGACCCAGGTATTCCAATCCAGCACCAGCAGACACGCGTTGAGTCCCAAGGCCCCACGGTAGCAGATCCAGATCATCACGAACTGCCACGAGCGCCGCGCCGGTGGAGGCCAGATCCGGCGGTCGGGCCGGACCACGGACGAGACGGTTGCGACCAACAGCAGGAAGAGGGCAACGAGGTCGATTGCGAACAGGACACGGATCAGGCGATCGTCTACGTCGATGATATCCATTGACATCGTTGGAGATTCCTTTCGGATCGAACTCCGCGAATGTTGCTCTGAATGCGGCCAGCCTCGGATATCCTCCCTCGACCTGACAGTCGTTCGTCGTCGCTCGGCCAGGTGACTTTGAGAAGGGGACCTGCATGCTCAGTGCCGGATGCCCGGCACCACCCTGCCGTTGTCGGCCCTCTATCGGGGTCGGGCCCCTGCCACGGCATGGAGAGCTTGATCGAAGGTCTTGATCTCGCTCACGCCGCGCCTGCGGCAACTGGCAAGGTGGCAGAGGTCCCGCGGGCTCAAGCCGGAATGCCGTTCATGGAGTTGCCGGGCCAGGGTGACGATCGAGGTGTTCGTCCCAATCCGGTTCCGTTTCCGGGCCTTCCATGCTGTCGCAGGCTCGAAAAAACTCTTTCAGATCCTCCGGGGATTGGAAGGGTTTGGATTGCTGTCGTTTCTGGAGATGCTCGCGGGCGGCAGCCCTCAACCAGGCACTCAACGTCATGCCCTCCTTACGTGCCTGGTACAAATAGCGGTCGCGATCTTCATCGGGAATGACGAGCTGAACTCTGGCCATGGCACTCACCTGTATCGCCTATAGGTTTTGATGTTTATCTTACATGTCCCCCGCTAGAGCAATCAACGGCGCCGATTTGCGAAGTGGCTTCACCGGATGTGACCTGGTAGACCGACATAAGGCAAGATAGGCACCCATGCGTTTGGGTGTTTGTGTGTGGAGATAGATCCATGACGCGATGGCATCTCTCTATCCCTGAAGAGACCGACCGGGCAGTGCTCACTTATCTTGCACGCACCGGAGGCAAGGAAGGCAATTTGTCCCGATTTGTCGATGAAGCCGTGCGCCGCCGTTTGCTCGATTTCACTGTCAGCCGGGTCAAGGACCGCAATGCCCGATATGTCCAGCAAGAAATCCTCGACCTGATTGACCAGGAGGTGGACGCCGCGCCCCGTGAGTGACAGGTCAACGGTGCGTGGGTGTTGCGTTTTGGTAACGCTGTGCGTTCCGGAACGGGTGCTTTCTATTCGCCGCATTCGCGGCTGGGTTGACGCGGACCCATACGACCCCGGGTTGCCACCCGGGGCCACCCTGAGCCGCAGCTACGCAGCTCTATAGGGATGGCTCGTAGGTGGCGTCTTGCCGGGCAACCCACGTCAACCGCAGCATTCGCAGCTCTCCCATAACCCACAACACTGCAAAAGGAAACGTGCTTTTCTATTTAGAATAGTGCCCCGGGCAAAAGCCCGGGGGAGCCATCGGGAAACGTCACATAGGGGAGTTGAGCCGCGAACGCGGCGGCAGCAAAAACCGGCATACCAAACTCAAACGCAAGCCCATTACTCATCTGCAAAAACGCTGCATGAGCCAGGCTCCTTGACAGCCGCGAATGCGGCGACAACCGGTAGCCGTGGGCGTCAGCTAGGCCCGGCCCGAGCCATTGGGACGCGGGCCATCAACTTCCCATTGCCGCACTACCGGGCGCGGGAATAGAATGGGAGCATCCATCGCGGCGTTCGTTGGGGCTCGGATGCCGGATGGGCGTCTGCGGCCGTTTAGAAGGTTTTTCTGCCATGAAGGCCGAATCCCTGAAGTCAAGACTGATTGCAGCCGGGGCGCTGGTGCTTTGCCTGGCCGGGTCGGGACTGGCGTCCGAGAAGTTTCCGGCCGAGGCGCTGGAGTTTTTCGAGAAGGATGTGCGTCCGCTCCTGGCCACGCACTGCTACGACTGCCACGGTCCCCAGATGCAGCAGGGCGAGTTGCGGCTGGACTCGAGAGAGGGAATTCTCAAGGGGGGGAGCCGCGGAGCCGCGGTGGTGGAAGGGGAGCCCGGGTCAAGCTGGTTGATCAAGGCGGTTCGCCACCAGGAGCTGGAGATGCCGCCGGCCGGCCAACTGTCAGCCGAGCAGATCGGCGCCCTGGAACGCTGGGTCGCCCTGGGTGCGCCCTGGCCCGAGCCTGCCGCCACCCCGGGCGGGCCTGGTGAGGTGGATGAGTTCTACGCTGGAATGCTGCGGGAGCACTGGTCCTATCAACCCTTGACCGAACCCCGGACGCCTGGGAATGGCGCACTTGCGTCGGGGCATCCGGTGGACCGGTTCATTCTGGCGGAGTTGGAACGCCGGGGTCTGAAGCCGGCCCCGCCGGGCGACCGGCAGACCCTGGTCCGAAGGCTCAGCCTGGTGTTGACCGGGTTGCCGCCCGAGCCCGAGGAAGTCGATCGATTCGTTCGGGATGCCTCCCCCAACGCCTACGAACGGATGGTGGACCGTCTTTTCGCCTCTCCTCACCTGGGGGAACGGTGGGCGCGTCACTGGATGGACGTGATGCGCTTCGGGGAAACCTACGGCTACGAGTGGAACTACGAGCTGCTGGCTGCCTGGCGCTACCGCGATTATCTGATCCGGGCCTTCAACCAGGATCTGCCCTTCGACCAGTTGGTGCGGGAACACGTGGCCGGCGATTTGCTGGATCAGCCCCGCATCGACCGCAGGTTGAGACTGAATGAGTCCCTGGCCGGGGCGGCATTCTTCCGCCTGGGAGAAATGGGTCACGACAACTGCGTGACCTTCAGGGAAATCCGCACCGACGTGGTCGACAACCAGATCGACACCCTCACCAAGGCCTTTCAGGGCCTGACGGTGGCCTGTGCCCGCTGCCACGACCACAAGCTGGACCCCGTTCCCACCCAGGACTATTACGCGCTCTACGGGATCCTGAACAGCTCGCGCCAGCTTTCCCGGACGTTGGACGTCGGGGACTCCGACCAATGGATCAAGCAGCGCCTCAAGAAGCTCAAATCTTCTATCCGCAAGGAGCTGGCCAGGCTCTGGATTCGCCAGTCCGAACAGATACCCGACTACCTGCTGGCGATCCAGGCGGCCCAGAGCGGAGCTGCTCCATCCGCGGCCCGGGCCGCCGGTCTCGATCCCGAACGGCTGAAGCAATGGCGCCTGGTCCTGCTCAAGCAGAGCATGGACACCGAGGGGATTCTCTATCCCTGGGCAGCCATCGCCTGTGAGGCCGGGTTGTCTCCCGCAAGCTTTCGCCAGGCCTGGTCGAAGATGGAGACCCACTACAAGCGGGAGACGGCGGAGCGCAAGGACTTCAACCGGACCCACTTTCTGAGCTTCGGCGATTTTCGTTCCGGCAGCCCCGGCGACTGGCGCCCCGACGGTCTCGGAATCATGGGGGGGGCGGTAAGCGACGGAGCATTGACCCTCAACACCGATGGCTCGCGAGCTGTTTCGGGGGTTCTTTCCGCCGGCCTCTACAGCCACGTCCTGTCGGAACGTCTCAACGGCGCCCTGCGCTCTCCCTATCTGCCCAAGGACAAGAAATTCGTGAGTCTGCGGCTCATGGGAGGCAAGCTGGCATCCCGCCGGACCATTGTGGATCACTGCATCCTCGGCGACGACTACAAGCCGCTGGAGAGCGATCGCCTGTCCTGGTACCGGATACCCATCAAGCACCGCGACACGACTTTTCCGCTCTATATCGAGCTGGTCACCAAGGACGGGAATCCCCGCATACCCGAGCGCCCCCGGCATCTCAAAGGCTACACCGAGGAGGACTTCGTCAGACCCGGGTCCTATTTCGGCATTTCTCGGGCGGTGCTGCACGACATCGAGGAACTGCCGCGGGAGGAGCTGGACTACCTGGACCCGCTGTTCCAGGGGGGAGCGCCGCGCAGTGCCGAGCAGTTGGCCGGGCGCTATGGAGCCGCCAGCCGCCGCGCCCTGACCGCCTGGGCCAAGGGGAAGGCGGGGTTGCCGGAGGTGCGCTGGATCAATTGGCTGATCGGGAACAAGCTGCTCGAGAACCGCAGGGACCTGAGCCCCCGGCTCAACCGCCTGGTTTCCGCCTACCGCAACCTGGAGTCCCGGCTCTCAACACCGCGGATCATCAGCTCCATGGGCGACATCGACCCCGGATTCGATGCCCCTTTGTTGGAGAAGGGAGACGCCAAGCGTCCCGCCGATCCGGTGCCTCGCGGCTACCTGACCCTGTTGAATGCCTCCGGATCGGCCTTCCGGACCCCGGGCAGCGGACGCAGGGAACTGGCCGAGATCATCGCCTCGGCCGACAATCCGCTGACGGCCCGGGTGATGGTGAACCGTCTCTGGCATCACGTGTTTGGCCGGGGCATCGTGTCCACCGTGGATGACTTCGGACGCTTCGGAGACAAGCCCACCCATCCCGAACTGCTCGACTACCTGGCCAGCCGATTCGTCAAGGACGGGTGGTCGGTCAAGCGGTTGCTGCGCCTGCTGGTTCTCTCGGAAACCTTTCGCCAGTCCAGCCGGCCGTCGTCCCTGGCCACCCGGGTCGACCCCGACAACCAAAGCCTCCACCACTATCCGCTGCGGCGGTTGGAAGCCGAGGTCATTCGGGACACCATCCTGTCGGCCTCCGGGAGGTTGGAACCCCGACTCTTCGGTCCCAGCATCCAGCCCTTTCGGGACGATCCCAAGGATTATCGCAAGCTGCTCTCCGGCCCCCTGGACGGAAACGGGCGGCGCAGCCTCTATCTGAGAGTGACCCGCATGGAGAGTCCGCCCTTTCTGGAACTCTTTGACTTTCCGGCGCCCTCGGCCACGCGCGGCCGTCGAGACCGCACCAACGTGCCTTCCCAGGCCCTGGCGCTGCTCAATGACGCCTTTGTGGTCGAGCAAGCCGGCTATTGGGCGGAACGACTGCTGGCTGAAGGGGATGAAACCGTGGAAACCCGCCTGGAACGAATGTTCCGCCGGGCGCTGGGCCGTTCGCCGGACCCGACCGAACTGGAGCGATTCAGAGGCGCGGTGTCGCGGTTATCTGCCTTGCACGGTGTCTCTGAAGAGAATATACTGGGCGAAAAAAAAGTGTGGAAAGACGTGGCTCATGCCATGTTCAATCTGAAAGAGCTTATCTATCTGTTCTGAGGCCCCACCATGTCGATTCGAAGAGGGAACGGAGAGGGTTGTCCAGGATATGCCGGCGCTCCGCTGACCCGGCGCCAGATGCTCAAGCAGGCAGCCAATGGTTTCGGAATGCTGGCGCTGTCTTCGCTCATGGCCGATGAGGCCTACGCTGGACTTGTTCCCACGGCCATGCCTCATTTCCCGTCCAAGGTGAAAAACGTCATCCTCTGCTTCATGCCTGGCGGGGTCTCGCACATGGATACTTTCGACCCCAAGCCCAAGCTGAACGAGCTGCACGGCCAGCTTTCGGGAGACGGGCAGAGGACCTGGCAAGGGTGCCCCTGGAGCTTCAAACGCTACGGACGGTCCGGGATGCCCGTCAGCGAGCTGCTCCCCCATATCGCCACCTGCGTCGACGATCTGGCCGTGGTCCGCTCCATGGTCTCCGGGTTTCCACTGCATCCCCGGGGCAACATCCTGTTCCATACCGGCAGAAACGTGGGAGGGCATCCCAGCCTGGGATCCTGGATCACCTACGCTTTGGGCAGCGAAAACAAGAACCTGCCCGGATATGTGCTGCTGCACACCGGAGATATTCCCCCCGGCGGCCTGGAGAATTTCTCCAACGGCTTCCTGCCGGCCACTCACCAGGCCCTGCCCGTCAAGGCCGAGGGCAATGCCATCGACAACCTGGTGGCCTCCGATGACCCGAAGCTCCAGCAGGCCAAGCTAGACCTGCTCCTGGATCAGGACCGGGCCTTCGGCGCCTCGGCCGGCAGCGACGACGCCGTGGATGCGGCCATCCGCAACTACGAGATGGCCTACCGCATGCAGTCACTGGTGCCGGACGTTCTGGATCTGGACAAGGAGACCGAAGCCACCAAGCGTCTCTACGGCCTGGACACCACCAACAAGGACAAGCTGAACTACAGCCTGCAGTGTCTGCGGGCCCGCCGGCTGGTGGAGGAAGGGGTGCGCTTCGTGGAAATCACCTGCCCGGTTCTATTCGGGCAGAACAACGGGACCTGGGATCAGCACTCCTATCTGAAGCGGGGCCACGAAGCCAACGCGCTGGTAACGGACCAGGCGGTGGCGGCGCTGATCAAGGACCTCAAGTCGCGCGGCATGCTGGAGGAGACGCTGCTCATCTGGGGCACCGAGTTCGGGCGGACCCCGGACAGCTCCAACGGCGACGGCCGCGACCACCTGGAAACCGCCTTTACCATCTTCATGGCCGGCGGGGGCACCAAGGGTGGCACTCTCTATGGCGAGACCGACGAGATCGGCAAGAAGGCGGTGGAAAACATCACCACGGTGCACGACCTCCATGCCACCATCCTTCACCTGGTGGGCCTTGACCACGAGAAGTTGACCTACCGCTTCGGCGGGCGCGACCTCAGCCTGACCGACGTCCACGGCAGCGTAATCCGGCCTATCCTGGCCTGACCCGCAACCAAAAGGATGCCGGACTGTCCGCAGTCTTCGGTGCTTACAGCTTCCGTGTCCTGGTCGTCACCGGCCCACTCTCCAAGGACCGAACGGCTACTCCTGGCTGAGCAGGAAAGCGCCGTCCCCGCTCCGCTCCCCGGGCCTGCCGCCGTCGTTGATCACGCCGTAAGTGACAAACGGGTTGTTGCCCGAAACCTTCCTCACCTGGACGTACCCCTGGCCGATCTTGCCTAGAATCCCGTTTTCCTGCCTCCAACGGCGAGGACCGAGCGTCACCGTTTTGGTTCTCGGTTGAGAATCCCCGCTACCGTCGTAAATGGTGATCTCGAAGGTGCTGGAGCTGTTGTCGATCTCTCCCGTATTCACCAGGGCCAGGTTGCTGCGGTTCTCCGCGTTCTGCTGCAGCCCGTAGACCCAGGCGCTTTCGATCGAAGCCGAGCCATAGGGCACCCCGTTGTAGAAGAGACTGTATTGTCCCCCCCTCTTGTCGGGAGCCCCCGTCCGCGCCCCGATCACAATCCCGCTCATGTCCCCCTCGGCCGCCCTGGCGAACAGCGCTCCCACATAGGCCCGGTTGGCCGGGCCTATGCCCTCCACCTGCCGCCGGCGCAGTTCCTCCACGATGTCGGGCAGGATGGTCTGTTCCCCCGCCTTTAGAGTCAGGTTGAATTCGGCGGTGTCGTCGGCGCCGGCCACAAAGTTGAAAACGATGGTCTTTTCAGAGGCCGAGAAGTTGGTGACGGTCAGCTCGCTTTGGAAGTTGCCGGTTTCGATGATGACCGGCAGGGTCTGTCCGCTGGTGCCCACCAGGGAAGACTCGGTCACCGGAAAGACGAAGGAGCCGTCCGAATTGAAGTTGTCGTTGATGACCCCGTAGACGTAGAAGGGGGCCGATCCGCTCACTCGTTCCACCTTCACATAGCCGTTGTCAAATCCGGCCGTGTCCAGGATACGGTTGTACTGATGGAACCCTCCCGGCTCCAGGTTGCGATCCGGCAGTTCAAGGCTGCTCCCCGGAGCTGCCAAGTCCCCGGAGACGACCGTGACCCTCAGGGTAATGGCCCCGTCGTCTGAGTTCCCGGCGTGCTGGACCGCCAGGTTGGAGCGGTCCTGACTGTTCTGCTGCAATCCGGCGATAACGGCCGAGCCGGTCAACAGGTCCTCAGGGCTCAAGCCCACGTAGGACAATCCGGCCCTTCCTCGTCCCTCTTCAACCGGGGTGCTGACCCTCAGGGTGACCGCGGCATCCGCAGCGGAGGAGAGATTGGAGAAATCGACCTGCAGGGTCCCGCCCGCCGAACCGCCCCCGATGGGAATGCCCAGGGAGGTCAGGTAAGCGACAGCGTCGGGAACGATCCGTTGCCGGCCAGCTCCCAGGGAATCCACGGCCGTGCCCGTGCCTCCCCCGAAGGACGCCGTGTAAACGTACCGGATGTATGCCGTAGTGGTTCCCCGGTTGGTGAGGGTCATTTCGGACGTAAAGAAGGATCCTGCCCGGCCCATGGCCCGCAGCACGATGGGAACGAACAAACGGCTGTAGATGCCGGTCGTCACGGTGAAGGACTCGGCGCTCACGGCCGTCCCGTCGGACGCAACCACGCTGATCGGCCCGCTGGTGGCATCCGGCGGCACGATGGCCCAGAGGCTTTTCCTGGACAGGACCTCGAACTCCGGAGCGCTCACCCCATTGAACAGGACGTCAGTGACGCCCAGGAAAAGGGTGCCGCTAACGGTGACCCTTGTGCCCACCTGCCCGCTCGAGGGCACAAACCCGGTAACCGTTGGCGGAAGCGCCGGGGTGATCGCCATGGCCTCGTCGGAGAATTCGGAATCGACGGTGGGCCCCAAGGCTCGTACCCGGTAGTGATAGAGGGTGGCCGGTAGTACCCCGCCATCCGAAAACATGGTGACGTTGGCAGCGGTTGTTCCAATGCCAATCCACTCATCGGAACCATCAACCCGCCGCTGCACTCTGAATCCGTTCTCATTGCTGCTGTTGTCCTGCCAGGTCAAGTCGATCCTGGAGGCGGAGACGGCTATTGCCGTCAGGTTGGTAGGGGGTGAAGGTGCAGAAGAGGGCCTTAAGACTCTAATGCGATTGTTGTGGAAATCGGCGAAGAAGACATTGCCTGCCCCATCCACATCCACACCGTACGGAGTGAACTGGGCCTGGAGCGCTGGTCCGCCGTCCCCGGCAAAACCTCTTACTCCTGTTCCCGCGATGGTGGTGATGATCCCCAAGGTGTCCACACGGCGAATGCGACGGTTGAGGGTATCGGCTATGTAGACGTTGCCGTCCCCGTCCACCGCCACGCCATAAGGGCTTCCTAGCTGGGCCTGAACTGCCGGTCCGCCGTCTCCGCTGAACCCCTTGGCTCCGGTTCCGGCGATGGTGGTGATGATCCCCAAGGGATCGACCCTGCGAATGCGGTTGCCGCCAGAGATGTAAACATTGCCGTCTCCGTCCACCGCCACATCCCTGGGGTATACACTTGCCTCGACTGCCGGGCCACCATCCCCGCCGTCCTCGTCATTTCGCCCAATGCCTGCGATTGTGGTAATGATGCCCAAGGGATCGACCCTGCGAACGCGGTCGTGGGTGGTATCGGCGATGTAGAGATTGCCGGCCCCATCTACGTCCAAACCTCGGGGCTCGCCGAGTTTCGCCTCGACCGCCGGGCCACCGTCTCCGCTGAAGCCGGACCTCCCGATCCCCGCGATGGTGGTGATGATCCCGGCGGGATCAACCTTGCGAACGACGTCATTGCTTCTGCTGGCGAAATAGACGTTGCCGGCCTTGTCCACTGCCACACCGGTAGGGCTGCGTATCCAAGCCTCGACCGCTGGGCCACCGTCTCCGAGATAGCCAGGACGGCCGATCCCCGCGAAGGTGGTGATTGTGCCCGAGGGATCCACTTTGCGGATGCGGGTGTTGCTGTTGTCGGTGATGTACAGGTTTCCGGCGCTGTCGACAGCAACGTCATGGGGGTCCGAGAACTTTGCCTCGACCGCCGGGCCGCCATCCCCGGAGTAGCCGCGGTCAGAGTAACTGCCAGTCCCGGTCCCCGCGACGGTGTAGATGGCGTAGACAACCTCGGTTGCCTGTGTATCTTCTTGCGCCTGGTAAGGCTGCCAGGCTGCCAACGCCGGCAGCAAGCCGCTCAGGCAGAATTTCACCAGGAAAGACATGGACGGTTTCATGAATCTGTCCTTTCTTTTATGGAAACCCGTTTGGAGTCGTGATCGACAACCAGAATGTTGCCCTCGGCGTCGAGGGCAATGTCGTTCAGGCTGGAGAAGGAAAGATCCGGTGACGCGCCCTGAGCGAACCCACCAGGTTCGGTCGGGGAGATAACGAATAAGGACAGGGCAAGGGTTTTGAGCATTCTGGGTTGCATGGACATTGTCGGGTCCAGCCCTTGGAGTGCCTTCCCTTAAATCGAGATTCGGTTCGAAAGTGAGGAAGTGGCATTCCCTCAGGCGTACAATGTTCCCCTGAAAGGGATCCCGAAGCCGGACCAGTAAAGCGTTAATCTCAAAGAAATCAAACCTTTAGAGGCTAACAGGCGAGAGAGACTCCCCTCTCAGGTGAGGGGATATGCAAGGACTCCAGTCGGCTTCGGCCGGACCCTACTCCCGAGCCGGGATATAGGCGCCGTCGCCGGTTCGCTCACCCGGAGCTCCGCCGTCGTTGACCACCCCGTAGGCCAGGAAGGGATTGGCCCCCGAGACCTTGCGGATGCGGACGTAGCCCTGCGTGG
>JAPPDF010000053.1 GCA_028875575.1 Acidobacteriota bacterium | reverse complement strand
TGGCCTCGATCTTCTGCTGGTGGGGACCCAGCATGTCGGTGGCGGTGCCGCTGCCCCCGCCGGCTTCGGCCGTGTAGGTGAAGTTGAGCATGGCCGCCTCGTCACCCCGGTTGGTCAGGGCCAGCTCCGAGGT
This sequence comes from Acidobacteriota bacterium, assembly GCA_028875575.1. Classification (NCBI taxonomy): domain Bacteria; kingdom Pseudomonadati; phylum Acidobacteriota; species Acidobacteriota bacterium. The sequence continues at coordinate 57,516 of JAPPDF010000053.1, read as the reverse complement.
GAAGTGGGAGTTGCTCTTCCCCCTCAAGTCCAGCACCACCGGTACGAAGGTCGTCATCATGTCCATCTCGGCTGGAACGTCTGCGGAATCGAAACCGGCGCTGATGACAAGTTGCTGATTGGCGATAACTCCTGCGTTCTCCGGCGCAACGACAAGTTGAGCATAGCTGACTCTACTCACACCTGCCTCTTCATACGCGACAAAGCCTCCTTCCATCATGGGTGCATTATCGACTGCCGCAGCGACGAGATCTTGCATGATCTTCACCACATTGGCGTCTTCAATCACCGAGAGGAGCTTGAAATCGCGGTCTGGATTGCCCGCGTCGAAAAAAACCAATACCGCACCTTCAACCAAGTAATTATTCACCAGCACAACGAAGTAGGTGGACCCGTGCTTCCAGGGACCAGGTTCCATCCTGAAGAGATCCTTCAGGGCGTTAATGTCCACCGCCTCTCCACTCTCGAATTGCGCCCCCAACCATGCAATCGCCCCCTGGACGAAGGCTTTCAGGGTATCCCGGTCCACCACATCCTGGGCCGTGACATCGGGTGCTTCCTGGGCCGAGGCGGGACCCACACCGGACAGGACGCCAGCCATGACCAATACGCATCCCAAGAGAACCATCCGAGTTAGAGGTTTCATGGCAATCGCTCCTTGATCTTTGTTGAACCGCTGCTGTTTGGAGTCAGGCAGTGAGTGGCATTTAATCTATACCATGCGGTAGATTCGTCAAGTAAATAAACCGCACGATGCCTATAGCCCGCATTTCTCACCAGGCCGCTCGATTCATAGAGGAAAGTCCATCTATTTTCAGCACCTCATGGGTCTGATTGGTACGTCTTGCGGTTACACACGGCGCTGGGCGTGCCCTGGCTTGTCCTTTTCCCCTCAGCGCATCCATGCTCGCTCGACCGTAGTGACGGCTACGCTCTTCGCTCCCGAGCACGCGCTGAGGGAACAATGCCTGCGCCAGGATCACGCCCCCTGGTGAGAAATGCGGGCTAGTGGCTGGTAGGGGAATTTACAAGCGATTTGAGGTTATTGCTGGAAATCAGGAGCAACACTCGACGAATCAGTGCTAGTCCCGCGCCGGGACGTAAGCCCCGTCGCCGCTGCGTTGCCCGGGAGCCCCGCCGTCGTTGACCACCCCGTAGGCCAGGAAGGGATTGTTGCCGGAAATCCGGCGGACCCGAACGTAGCCCTGGGTGGTTCCCCGGGTGTACTTGCTCAGGATGCCGTTGATCTGATGCCAGCGCCTGGCCGCCAGCCTGATGCCGTTGGCGTCTTCGGGCCTGACATTGTCCATGGAGACCGTCCTGACCAGCATGCCGGTCTCCCCGTCGTAGATGTCGATCTCGAAGAGGCTGGGGCTGTCGTCGACTTCTCCGGTGTTGACCAGGGCCAGGTTGCTGCGGTTCTCTTCGTTCTGCTGCAGGGCGTCGATCCAGGCGCTGCCGGTAACGGCTGCCCCGTCGGGCACGGCATTGTAGAAGACCCCGTACTGCCCGCCGCGGCCGTCGGAGGAACTGGTGCGGGCCCCGATCACGATCCCGCTCATGTCGCCGCTCTTCACCGTGGCGAACAGGGCTCCGGCCAGTCCACCCCTTCCCGCGGGCACCCCTTGCACGCCCTTCCGGCGCAATTCGGTGTGGATGACATCGGGAATGATCCGCTGCCGGCCGGGTTCCAGCCTCAGGCTGAAGCCGGCCGTGTCGTCAGGAGTGGTGAGTCCCTCCGCCACGAAGCTGAAGTCGAGGGTCTTGGTTTCTTCGGAGAAGTTGGTCACTATCAGTTCGCTGGAGAACTCGTTGACCTCGACGATCACCGGCAGGGTGTGGCGCAGGCTGCCCTCCAGCGAACCGGCTGAGACCGGGAAGACGAAGGAGCCGTCGGAGTTGGTCTGGTCGTTGATGACGCCGTAGGCATAGAAGGGGGCCTCTCCGTCAACCGGCTCCACCCTGACGTAGCCGTTGGCCACCGTCCCCAGCACCGGCGAAAACTGGTGAAACTCTCCGGGGCCAAGCTCCATGGTCCCAAGGTCCCTGACGGTGTCATCACCGGGGTCGCCGGAAAACACCGTGGTCTTCAAGGTGATCGTTCCGTCGGCCGTGGTGCCCATGTTCTGGAAAGCCACATTGGAGCGGTCCCGGGTGTTCTGGCGCAAGCCGCACAGATAGACGGCTTCATGGAATCCCCTGTCGCCGTCGATGCCGGCATAGGCCAGACCGGCCCGGCCCTCGGGCACGGCCGTGGCGGTCCGAACCAGGGCTCCGATCTCCGAAGAAGAATCGGGAAGCCTCACCTCCAGCGTCCCGATGCGGTTTCCGGTCGAGGGAACGGGAAGCCCCTGCTGCCTGAGATAGTCGAGGGCATTTGGCACAATCATCTGCCGGCCGGGGGCGATCACATCGGAAGCCAGGCCGCTTCCCCCACCCCGGTGGGACTTGTAGATGAATTCGAGTCGCGTCTCCTGAGCGCTCCGATTGGTCAGGGTCAGCTCCGAGGTGAAGAAGGAATTCCTGAGCCCGGCTGAACTCAAGACCACCGGGATGAACGACCGGGCGCCCGGAGGCGGAGCAAAGACTTCGAGCGGCCCTCCGTCGCTGGCCTTGACATTGTTGGTCTCGCTGCTCTCGGACACCTGGTCCAGGTCGTCTACGATGGCGCCCAGGAAGTAACGGCCGGCACTCAGCCGGGGAGGCAGCGGAAACAGCCGGTCGCAGGTCTCCGATTCTCCCGCGGCCAGACCCGAGTCGAAGGAGCAGGCGGCAAACCAGGTGTCGTCGATGGTAATGATGTCGTCGACCGACAGATAGAATCCGACCCGGAAAGGACCGGCATCCACCGGGCCCGGATTGCTGACGGCGGCGTAAATCGAGACCGGACGCCCGAAGTCGGCGGTCGGAGGAGCCACCAGCGAAGTGGGGATCAGATCGGGGTGGGCTGCTGACGTCGGTTCAAAGAGGGCAACCACCTGCCTGCTCGAGTCTATCTCGACCGCGCAGCGATTCCCTGAAGGCGAATCGCACCCTTGCCAGCCCTTGAAGCGGAAGCCGGGATTGGGCCCGGCGGTCAGTGTCAGGCGGGTACCGGTGGTATAGGGGATTTCTCTGACGATCTTGTCGAGGGCGGCGTCCACCTGGATTCGAGGCTTGATGAGCTGGTTCCGGGGATCGACAACGGGAACACCGGTACTCTTCAAGGCGGAAAGCAGCTCCGCAACCGAAGCGTTGGGCGCCTTCGATTTGAGCACCGCCCAGGCACCGGCGACGTGAGGTGTGGAAAAGGAGGTTCCATTGAAGCGACCGAAATCCTCGCCGGGCACCGAGGTGTTGATCCCCCGGCCGGGCGCCAGCAGGTCCAGCAAGGGAGAGTTGTTGGAGAAGACTGAGACCTCATCCGCGGTCGTTTCATCGGCGCCGGTGTCGGTGGAGCCCACGCTGACTGCGCTGGAGATACAGGATGGGAAGTCGATTCCGGTTGAGGATCCCTTGTTCCCGGAAGCGGCAACGGGCGCGATGCCCAACGCCCGTAAATTGTCCATGGCGGCCTTCACCGCGGGGAATTCGGCGTCGCATTCTTCCGAGAAGAGATCCCCACCGAAGCTCATGTTGACCGCGGCGATGTCGTAGCCGCCGCTCAGCTCCAGGACCCGCTCGAGGCCGGCCACCCAATCGCTGGTGGATGACGCCAGGCAGTTGACGGGGCCCGGGCACTGGGAAAACGCTTGTATGGCGATGATCCCGGACTCGGGGGCCACTCCCGAGAACATCGTCCCTCTCCCGGCGGCCACCCCGGCTACGGCGGTGCCGTGGAAACAACTGCTTGACGAAGAACAGGGCTCTCCCGACTCCATGCCGGTGGACTCCCTGACGCCCCCGGGACAGAGCGGCGTCCAGCGGCTTTCGGCGCCGGAATAACAGGCCTCCGCCACCACCCGGCCCCTCAGAAAAGGGTGTTTCCCGTCCACCCCCGTATCCAGGATGGCGACCGCCTGGCCTGCTCCCGAATACCCTAGGTTCCAGGCATTGGGTGCGCCGACCAGGGTCGTGCTCGTCTCCAGCAGAGGCTCGACCCTGATGTCCTCCTCCAGGGTAACCACCTCCGGGTCGGAGGCCAGTGCCTCCAGAGCGGGCTCGTCCACCTCCATGGCCACATGGGGCATGTACTTGAAGCGACGAACCGACGAGAGGTTGTGGCCGCCCAATCGGGTCAGCAGCGATTGCTGGACGCGGGAAATCAGCGGGGAGCGGGCTTGGACTTCATTCAGGCTGCTGACCGCCGCTGACACCGATTGGCCATCGGTCTTCAATCCCACGATCACCTTTGCCTTGCCTTCGCCCCGAACCCTGGCCCTCAGTGCCTCAAACGCCCTGTCCCGCTGAGCCTGCAGCACCGGTTCTCCGCCCATGCCCAATTTCTGGTTTGAATCCTGATCATCGACATCCGAGCTTCTGACACTGAGTGTGGTGCTGCCGCAGTTGGGCTCTCGGTTGGGCGTCACGGTTCCGGCCCCCCTCGGTGAAACCCTGGTGGTCAGCGGGAAGCAGGCGCCGCTGACGAAAAAAGTCTTGGTGTACTGGTTGTCGGTCTCGTCGCTTTCCGGGACCGCTTCTCCCCCGTCGACAACGACTCGAAGCGTGTGGGTGCCGCTGCTCAATCTTCCAAGGGGATAGTCCTCGCGAAATCGAAAGACCTGTGGGTCCAGGGGAGGGGCCACATCGAAGGTTTCCCTCAAGCGGCCGTCCAGGAAGAGCTCGATCCGGAAACGCGCGGCGGCCGGGGAGCCGCCGCTGTTGATGACGGCGAAGTCCACAAAAAGGCGATCCTGGGCCATCAGCCGGAGGGTTTCGGTGTGTGTCTCCTGCCGGTTGGAGATCACCAGGCTGTCCGACCAGCCCTCAGGGCGAACGGGTCTCAGATTGGGGAGGCCGTCCTGGGAACCGGCCGATCCGGGATCGGCCAGCAGAAGCAGGGGTACGCACAGCCTCAGCCCGATCCGGGCTGCGGACTTACCGCTCGTGTACGGCTCTCTCTCGATCATGCGATCAGACCTTTATCGACTCGGGCCGCGGTCGTCCGGCCCGGTGTCACCGGGAATGATCACGGTGGAAAATTGCACCTTGGCGCCCCCGGCCGTGGTGCCCAGGGCATCGATGGCCAGTTGAAAGTCACTGGCGCCGGGCACGTCCAGGCACATCTGGATGGTTGCGGGCCGATCGAGCGACCAGGGATATGTGGCGTGGTGCTGCCCGTAGATCTCCAGGCTGCCGAGGCTGCCGATCAAGTTCCCATTCAGATCGAATTCCGCGAAGCGGAGTCGGGTGCCGGGCGGGGCCGATTGTCCCGGCCGGGTGGTCACCGAAGCCAGTCCCACGTTGTCGCCATTTCTCAACATTGCGGTCAGCCTGCGGCAGTCTCCGTCTCCCAGCCAGTCGTTTTCCGATTGGCCGTCTACGGAAAACAGTTCCACCGTTTCTCCATCGGATGGACTTTCCAGCAGATGGCGCGCCTGGACCTGAAGGGAGCCGGTCTGGCAGGGCGAGCGAGCAAAGACGTATAGAGCTCCGGATGTCAGCTGTCCGGCATCTGGAGCCGTCAGGGTCAGCAACTCGGCCCCTCCCCTGGGAAGGGTGGTGCGGAAGAGGTTACCGTCCGGAAACCGTCCGCTGAACGACACCGCCGAGGCCATCGAGGTCCCTTGGTCAAACAACACTGCCACCTCGCAATGAGCCGCTTCGGGGTCCTTGTGGGTGACAGCCACTTCAGTATTGGCCAGATGCTCGCCCAGGGGGCCCAGGAAGAGATGAGGCAGGATGGCCACCGTGGAGCAGGGCGAATCCTGCCACAGCGAGAGGCAGAAGGGGTCCCGCTCTGCCGGATCGACGTCGGAAACGGTCACGGTGTGGAGGGCTTGGTGCTTGGACCGGAGGACAAGACTATCGCTCCTTAGGTCCGGAGCGTCGGGGGGCTCCCCGTGGGAGCGGCGCAGGCGGATCTCGGTGGGCTTCCCCAGGGTCAGCACCAGGCTTCTTTCTCCCTGGGCGGCGGTATCCCGCAACAATGTGAAGGAAATTTGGCCTCGGGTCTCTCCCGCCGGAAAGAGAAGCCCGCTGTCCAGAGCGGGAGAGAGGTTGGTGTAACCGGCTGAGGCCCCGCCGAAGCCGACGGAATAGGGCACCCTCACGGACACCGGAAGCTCCCGGCTCAAGGTGACCGGCACCCTCACGGTGGCGCCCTCCGGCGCCTCGGTTTCGGTTGAAGCAAAGGCGAGCGTGGCCTTCAGGTCGGAATCCACGGACAGATGGCCGCGATAGGGCACTTGTATGACGTTAGGGTTGCCGCCCAGCACGCCTGCTCCGAAATCGACAGTGTATTCTCCGCCCAAGGTATCGAGCACATCGTCCAGGATTCCCTCGGGTAGATCCTTCAGGGGGTTGCCGGACAATACCAAGAGGCGCAGGTTGTCCAATCCGTCCAAAATGTCCACGGGCAGATCTTCCAGGTGGTTGCCCAACAACCGCAGCTCTTCCAGCTTGCTCAGACCGTCGAAGACTCCCTCTGGCAACTCGTTGATGGGGTTCAAGGACAACCACAAGCTTCGCAGGTTGTCAAGGCCGCTAAAGATTCCCTCCGGAAGTTGGTTCAAGTGGTTAGCGCCCAACTCGAGGTCCTCCAGTTTGCTCAGCCCCTGGAATACACCCGGCGGCAAGCCGGTCAGGGAATTTCCCCACAACCGCAACTCGCGCAGGTTGCCCAGGCCGCGAAAGACCTTGGGAGGCAGGACGCTCAGAGAGTTTCTATACAAATATAGCTCTCGCAGAGAATTCAGCCCCTGGAAGACTCCCTCTGGCAACATGCTTAGCGAGTTGTCCTGCAACCGGAGCCCTTTCAGGGAGGTTAATTCGCTGAAGACCTCTTCGGCCAATGAGGTCAGGGAGTTGCGATCCAACAGCAGATATTCCAGGGCGATCAGCCCGCTGAAGTCGTGTGCTTGAAGGGTAGTAAACTCGGGGTCATCCACACTCAGGATTCGCACTTCGGCCAAATGCGCCGTCGTAATGTCCTCGCAGACCCGGCCAAGCCTTTCGACCAGCGCATCCCTCACTTGCGGCGTGCGTTCGCAGACGTCTGCCGGTTGGTTGGAGTGAGCCATGGTCACGGTGTGGACGGCTCCAGCGGCCGGCCGGTCCACCAGCACCCCGGCGTCCAGTCCGGGAGCATCGTCGCCGCTACCGTCGGAGCGGCGCAGTCCGATCTCGGAGAGCTCCCCCAGGGTCAGCACCACGGTCTTCCCCAAGGCTTCCGAGTCCTCCAAGGGAGTAAATACAATCTGCCCCCCAGTCTCGCCGGCAGGGAACAAGAGCCCAACTTCCGGAGAGGGGAACAACCCGCCATAGTCGGTCTCGGTGGCAGTGCCGCTCACGCTGTAGGGTACGCGCACCGCCACCGGCAGGGCACGGCTCAGCCACACCCGAACCCTCACGGTTGCGCCTGTCACCGTTTCCTGCGCACTCGACTCAAAGGCAAGGCTGGCGCTCAGTCGGGGATCCACCCGCAGGTCCTCCAGCCTGTGGATCACTTCGTCCAGAACTCGAAGGGGAAGGCTGTTGAACCCGTTGCCCTGCAACCACAGCACCCGCAGCGATTTCAGACCGCTGAAGACGCCCTCGGGCGGCGTCCTGAGGGAGTTGTTGTTCAATAACAGGCTGTGCAGTGCGACCAAGCCGCCGAAGTCGTGCGCTTGAAGTGCGGTGAGTCCGCTGCCTGAAAGATCCAACCGGGTGACTTCAGCCAGACGCCCCAGTGTGACTTGTGCGCAGTCGGGTATCCCCGTGATCTCCAGCAGCTTGTCTCTAACCTGAGGCGTACGGTTGCAAAGACCCGTAGGCTGGTTAGGGGAAGAAATCGTAACCGTATGGTCGGCCAGATCCTCGGGACGGTCGACCAGGGTTTCGGCCTTCAGAAAAGGAGCGTCAGGGGGCGAGCCGTCGGAGCGGCGCAGACGGACCCGGGAGAGCTCCCCCAAGGTCAGCACGATCGTTTTACCCGGGCGGTCGTCGCTTTCCGGCAGCGCAAAACGAATCTCCTTGCTCGTCTCTCCGGCCGGAAAAAGCAGCCCCGATTCCGGTTGGGGGGACAGATTCGCATAGTCGTTCTCGGTGGCGCTGCCTCCCAGGCTGTAGGGTAGCCGAACGGCCACGGGCAACTCGCGGCTCAGCGTCACGGTAACCGTCACATTAGTTCCTGAAAATACGATTTGTGAAGTCGCAGCGAAGGCCAAACTGGCCTTCATGTGGTTGTCTACTCCGAGTCCGGGCCCATGGGGACTGCTTCCCATCGTATCCAGGACATCGTCGAAGATTCCCGCGGGCAGAGTGCTCAGAGGGTTGTCCACTAGCCAAAGCGTTTCCAGCGAGTTCAGATCGCTAAAGATCTCTTCGGGTAACTCACTTAGCTGGTTTCCCGATAAACCCAAATCCGCAAGTGCGTTCAACCCGCTGAAGATATCCTTGGGCAGCGAACCCAACGAGTTCCGACCTAGATTCAGGTGTTTCAAATTGCTCAAGCCACTAAAGATTTCCCCAGGTAAGTCTCTCAGAGAGTTTCCTAGAAATGTCATCTCACTCAGATTGTGCAACCCTTGAAAAACTCCCTCGGGCAATGTCCTCAGAGAGTTGTCCTGCAGGCGCAAAGTTCTCAGCTCGACCAGACCGGAAAAAATTCCTTCGGGTAGCACACTCAGCGAGTTTTGAAACAGCACCAGTTCACGCAGCCTGCCTAACCCGCTAAAAACCGTATCGCGTAAAGCAGCTAGGGAATTGTTCTGCAACCACAGGCCTTTCAACGAATTCAGTCCATTGAAGATCCCTTGAGGCAATTCGGTCAGGGAGTTTTCGTTCAACCGCAACCATTCCAGGGAGTTCAGACCGCTGAAGTCGTTCTGCTTGAGCTCGGTGATTTCGGACGCCGAAAGATCCAGTCGCCGCACGCTGGACAGATGGGCGCCGGTGACCTGTCCGCAGGTGGATATCCTGGTAACCTCCAATAGGGCTTCCCGCACCTGAGGCGTGCGGTCGCAGATACCTTGCCCGAACGCGCCGGTTGGAAGGAACCACAGCAGGGCGAAGTGCCAGGCAAGGACAATCCAGCACGGGGAGCTTGTCCTTGGCCCGCATTTCTCACCGGGTGGCCGGATACATGATGAAAGCCTGTTGATGTTCAATACGATCACAGAGAACAAGGTGCCGGCTGATCGGGCGGTAGCGGCAAGGGGCTGGCCATCACGAATTCTTGGATCGTATTATCGGACGCCGCAGCGGAATCGCAAATACAAGAATGTTCTTGATGGTACGCAAACCATCGTGACACTTGCGTGTAAATTAAGATGTATAAAATGTTTATTTTTTGAGTCTTATTACAATCTGTGATGTTCGACCCACGTGGGTTTGGCGCGTCAGTTTCAAGCTCCTTCGTCGAGACGTCGGCTTGCCCAGCACGTGAACCGGTGACTGTCAGGGGAATCCGTCGCTATCTCTGATCGAACCGCCAACAACCGCTCGACATCTGTCCATGTGGATCCGGGAAATACCATCGACATGGGGCAGCGATCCTGGGGTAAAGGGCCAACAGGGCGCGATTGCGGTCGCGGTCTGGAGCGGGCAGGCTGGCCATCATAGGTGCCTGTTTCGACTCGGTGGATCGGTGCGCTCCGACATTGACCCGGCAAGCGGGAACCGATAGGATCCAAATTCCTGCCGGGACAAGAGTGGTGTTTGGCGGAGCCGAGCCAGCCGCCGCGGTTGACAAGCCCGAGATCTGAGACCACGAGGTTTTACAGGCTGGTCGCGAAGCGTTCAGGATGCCGGTAACAAGAGTCGAAAACCATCGCCGGGGGGCGCATCTTGCGAGGGCAACGGCAAATCGCGTCTGCCCGAGCCCTTGGATAAGGACGGGAGGTCCTCATGATTCGCGAGCACCGGGCCGGGTTGGGGGTCATTGTGTTGGCAATAGTATGCGGTTGGAGCCTGGGCTGCGGCTCCGCCGGAGAGCCGGATTCCGCGATCGCTCCTTCCGACAAGAAGGCGGTGCTCCCGGAAGCCGAGGCTGTCCAGCCGGTGGAGATCGTCCGCACCAATGACTATTCCGAGGGGGTGGTGATCGATCGCGAAGGGAACATCTACTTTTCCCACGAGAGGGTGATCACGGTGGTGACCCCCGATGGAAAGCATCGCGTGTGGGCGGAGACCGGGGAACCCAACGGCCACAAGATTCTGGCGGACGGCACCCACCTGGTCTGCGACGCCACCCATCACGCCGTGCTGCGTCTGGATGCCGAGGGAAACATGATGGAACCGGCCTCCAAGGAATGCGAGGGCAAGCCGCTAAAGGGACCCAACGACCTGACCCTGGACCCGGAGGGAGGTTTCTATTTTACCGACCCGGAGGGAACCGGCCTGTCCAATCCCATCGGCACCGTTCACTACGTGGATCCTGAGGGAACCACCCACTTGGTGACCGGAGGGCTGGCCTACCCCAACGGCATCGTCCTGACTCCCGATCGAAAGCGGTTGCTGGTCGCCGAAAGTCAGAAGAACCGTATACTGCTTTACGAGGTGCTCTCGCCTGGCAAGGTAGGCCCCATGCAGGTATTCGCCGATCTGCCCACGAAGGAGGGAGAGCAGATCGGCAACCAACCCGACGGCATTTGCCTGGATGCTGCCGGAAACCTCTACGTGGCCCACTACGGGATGCGCCAGGTTCAGGTCCTGGACCCCGAGGGCAAGCTCATCCGCCGCTATCCCGGGGGAAACCTCACCACCAGCAATTGCGCCTTCGGCGGACCCAGGCTGGATCAGCTCTTCGTCACGGGAGGCACGCCCGGAGCGCTCTTCCGATTGGATTTGGGCGTGCCCGGTCTGGACATTCGCCCCAAACGGAAAGAGAAGCCCTCCGAAGGTTGAGGCGGCAATGGGATGGCGCAGCCTTCGGAACCTCATGTTGGGCCGTCTTCAATGAATCCATTTGTCACGGGACTGCCTGGCCGGCCAGGACCCCGGTACATCGCCCCTCTTCCACCGCCACCTGACCATTGACCACCACCCAGGGTATGCCCACGGGAAACTGCTTGGGGTCTTCATAGGTAGCGCTATCTGTGACCGTGCCCGGGTCGAAGGCCACCAGGTCGGCGAAATACCCCGCCTGCAACCGGCCCCGCCCGCTCAATCCGAAGCGGCGCGCCGGCCCGTCCGTCATCCGCTGGACCATCGTCTCCAGGCTCAGACTCCCCAAGCGCCGCCGCAGCCGTCCCAGAAATCTGGGGAAGGCTCCGTAGCATCGGGGATGGGGTGCGCTTCCCAGGGGGGTGATGTCGCTGCAGGCCATGGCGTCGGGACGGGCCAGCAACTGCAGGCAATCCCTGTCGATGGCTTCCCGCAGCGCCGGGCTCGAGGGCGGTGCGTTGAGGTAGCCCACCTTCAGTTCCTCCTCCAGCAGGAGGTCGCAGAGCGTCTGGGTAGGGGAAGACCCCCGGAGCCGGGATGCCTCGGCCAGGCTCTTTCCCTCCAGGTGAGGGTTGCGGGGCAGGTAGGAAAAGGTGACGGGCTCCAGCGGCGCGAACAGGTGGTTCTGCAGGTGGTCCCGAAGGGCCCGCTGACGTCCCGGGTCGGCCAGCCGCTCCAGAATCGCATCGGGACCGCCCTCCTGCATCTCGCCCGGCAGAAAGCTCACGGCGATGCTGCTCCCGCTGGGATAGGGATAGATGTCCATGCTGCAGTCCACCCCCTGGTCCTTGGCCCGGTCGATGGGGGCTGCCAGTTCCTGGAGCCGGCCGGCGCTCTGCTCGGTCGTCCTGAGATGGGCGAAGTGAACGGGCGCCCCCGACCGCCGGGCGACCTCCAGTCCCTCCAGGATCCCTCCTCCTGCAAAGGCGCGCGCGGGTGTCCCCACCCGGGGCTCGTTGACGTAGACGCCGCCGGCTTGGCGCACCGCCCGGCACAGTTCCACCAGTTCCCGGGTGTCGGCCCAGTATCCGGGATAGTAGGCGGCTCCGGTGGAAAACCCCACCGCCCCCTGCTCGATCCCCTGCCGCACCATGCGCCCGGCGGCCCGGAGCGCCTCTCCCCGGAGCGGCAGGTCCCGGAAGCCCAGCAGTTCCAGGCGGAGCGCCCCGTGGGGGATCAGGTAGGCAACGTTTACAGCTACCTTGCGGTGATAGTGCGCTCGAAAGGCGGCGACGCTGCTCATGTCCAAGTCGGGCGGCGGGTTCCCCAGGATCCCACCCAGGTAGCGCGCGTAGAGCTGGAAATTGGCCCGGGACAGGGGAGCCCAGGACATCCCGTCCAGGCCCACGATCTCGGTGGTGATTCCCTGGCGCAACCCGTAGGCGTGCTGGGGATCGTGGAGAAGCGGTCCCTCGGAGTGGGTGTGGGTGTCGATGAATCCTGGTGCGACCGTGAGACCCTGCAGCGGAACGATTCGGCCGGCCTGGGCCCGGGAGAGGTCTCCGATGGCTTCGATTTTCTCCCCGAGGATGCCCAGGTCGGCGGCAACGGCCGGGGTTCCGGTGCCGTCGAGGAGATGTCCGCCGCTTAGGATGAGGTCGAAGGTCATGGCGCTGAGACAAATCGCGGGGGCTGGTTACGCCTCCATTGGCGGCGGGCCCTGCCGGTCCGCCGGCTTCATGAGGGGTTGGTCGGGCCTGACGGCCAGCCAGCAGAGCGCAGCCGCCAACTGCGTGCCGGCAATGAGATAGAGCACCAGGTTCCAGTCCCCGCCGGTCCGTTCGATATGTCCGATCAGGTATCCCAAAGCGATGGGCATCATCAGGGCCCCGGCGATTCCGGCCATGTTCATCACCGCCATCAGCAGGGCGCTGTAGCGGCCGGCGATGTCCATGGTCGCCGTCCAGGAGGAGGGACCGGAAAAGGCGCCCGCCAGGGAGCTTGCCGACAGCAACGCCACCAATACCGGAGCCGAGGGGGCCCCCAGGGCCAGCAGCGTCAGCAGGCCGGCGGTGCCGATGCCGAAGCAGGCCACCAGGCTGCGGCTGATCCGCTTGCTTCCGGTCCGCGCGAACAACCCGTCCACCAGAAAGCCGCCCGCCATCAACCCCGTCACCGCCGCCGCCAGAGGCCATACGGCAAACCATCCCGCCTGGCCGGGCGTGATGCCGTAGCCCTTTTCCAGGTAGGCGGGAAACCAGGAGACGAAGACGGCATAGGCAGCCGCCCGCAGGAACTGCTGGGAACAGATTCCCCACAGGCTGCGGCTCCCGATCATGCTGGCCAGCAGGGTCGACTGGCTGTCCGGGCTAAGGTAGGGTCGGGGACTCCCTTCCTCGGTCGATTCGGGCCGGGTCGGGCTCGAGGCGGTGGCGGCCACCCCCGTTTGCCCGGCGAAAGGCTGCCGGGTGATCAGGTCCCGCTCGGCCTCATTCGCCCAGGGGTGCTGCCGGGGGTGGTTGCGGAAGTAGCAGAAAAAGCCCACCGCCCAGGCCACGCCCACCCAGGTATAGAGACCGAAGACCTCCCGCCAGGGGTAGCGCTCCATCAGGTAGGCCGTCAATCCCATGGTGACGATGCCCCCGATGGACATGGAAGTCTCCACGCTGGCGCTGCTGAACCCCCGCCGCCGCTCGGGGAACCAGTTGTTGATGACCAGGGTGGCGATGGGCACCAGTCCGGCCTGGGCGGCGCCAAAGGCAATCCGGGAAGCCAGCATGGGAAGAAAGGAATACACCCTGGCCGACCAGAGGTTGAACAGCGACCAGAGCAGGCTGATGAGGGACAAGGCCCACCTTGGTCCCAGGCGGGTTCCCAGCCAGCCTCCCGGGACCTGAAAGGCCAGGTAGCCCACCATGAAGGCGCTCAGTATCCAGCCCATCTGCTCGGTGGTGAAGTGGAGCTCCCTCTGAATGGTGGTGTTGGCGACGGCAATGCAGTGACGGGTGAGGTAGGCGCTGGCAGCCGCCAGCGCCAGCAGGCCCAGCACGCCGTGGCGAACGCCGCTTGGTCTCGCCGGTGGGCCGCCGCCCACAGAGGCCTTGGATTCGGTCTGCATCGCCATTGCTTGGACCCACTTCAGGAATCGGTGCAGAGACTAAACCAAACCATTGCTCCTGGCAAGGCGGGCTCACTCCGTGGATAGGTGCTGTGGCCGCCTTCGCGGCTCTACTCCCCTATGTGACGTTTCCCGATGGATAGCCCCGGGCTCTGGCCCGGGGCATTATTCCAAATAGAAAAGCACGTTTCCCCTTGCAGCGTTGTGGGTTCGGGGAGAGCTGCGAATGCTGCGGCTGACGTGGGTTACCCGGCAAGACGCCACCTACGAGCCATCCTTATAGAGCTGCGTAGCTGCGGCTCAGGGTAGCCCCGGGCGGCAGCCCGGGGTCGTATGGGTTCAGCACCCACCCAGCCGCGAATGCGGCGCATAGAAAGCACCCGTCCCCGAACGCAATGCCTCCACAAAAAAACCCCGGCCGACTTACCCTTGAGAGATGAAGCGGAAGCCAATGCTATACTCCCTCCAATTTTCATCTTGAGGACGAATCATGATCGATACTGCTGCTGATGCCCTGAAGGGCCTGAATGCCGTGGTCACTGGAGCTGCCCAGGGGCTGGGTCTGGCCATCGCCGAGGAGCTGGGCCGACGGGGCGCCCACGTGACCATGGCTGATGTGCAAGCGGAGAAGGTCCGGAAAGCGGCGGCCGGGCTGGGGGAGAAGGGACTGCAGGCGGAACCCGCCACCCTGGACATCACCGACAGCCGGGCCGTGAGGGAGTTTTTCGAGGCGTTTGTGGACGACCGGGGGCGGCTCGACATCCTGGTCAACAATGCCGGTTCGAGGCAATCGGTGACCGAGGTGGCCGAGCTGGGTGACCGGGAGTGGGACCGGGTGATGGGCGTGACCTTGACGGGAACCTTCTACTGTTGCCGGTCGGCGGCCGCCGTTATGCAGCGGCAAGAGTCGGGCTGCATCGTCAACATGGCTTCGGTGAACGGGCAGAGCGCTGCAGCCCTGGTGGCGGCCTACAACGCTGCCAAGGCGGGCGTGATCAGCCTGACCCGGACGCTGGCCCTGGAGTTGGCGCCCTACGGGGTTCGGGTCAACGCCGTGAGTCCCGGGCCGGTCTATACTGACTTCAACCGCCAGAATATGGCGGAACGGGCTCTGAGCCTGAATGTCTCGGAGGAGGAAATGATCCGGCGGGTTGCCGGCTCGATTCCCCTGGGGCGCTGGGGAGAGCCCCATGAGATCGCTCAGGGAGTGGCTTTTCTCTGCAGTCCGGATGCCACCTGGATCACCGGAGAAGTTCTCAGGGTCAGCGGCGGCCTGGAAGGCGTCTCAGCCACTCCCCCCAAAAAAGCCAAGGCGCCGCCCGCGAGCGGCGACTCCGGGTGAGGCGGGCCGCCACCCTGGGAAACCGATCATTCAATGGTTTCAGGTAAGTTCCGCCCCCGCCCTTGCGGGCAGATTATAAGAGGAAGAAACTGCCGATGGTTGTTGAGGACGAACCACGGACAAACACGAAGACCGTTGGACCTCCTTAGTTGCGACGACGTCAGGGGATGAAGCCCATCCGGGAGCGCGGGCGTCCCGCCCGCACACGTCCTGGCACAGCCTCGGCCAACTCCTCCACCCGGCTCGGCCGTCCATGAATTCGACTCATTGGGTGGGCACTTCCGCCTGAGCGAACATGCCGGCGGTGGTCTCGATGGGCGGCCAGGGGATCTGGGCCGTCAACTCGACCAGGCAGGGCCCTGGCTGTCGTAGCGCTTCCAAGAGGTTCCGGGATAGATCCTGCAGGCGCTCCACCCGCAGGGCGGCGGCTCCGAAGGCTCTGGCCAGGGCCGCAAAATCGGGGCCGACCAGGTCGGCCGCATGGGTGCGGCCATAGCGGGCCATCTGTTGAGGCCGAAGCACCCCGTAACCCTTGTCGTTAAAGACAACCATCACCAGTGGCAGTCCGCACTCCACCGCCGTGGCCAGCTCCTGGCAGTTGAAGAGAAACCCTCCATCCCCCGACAGCAGGACCACCGGACGCTGGGGCTGAGCCATCCTGGCTCCGATGGCCGCGGGCAGTCCGAAACCCAGGGTGCAGAATCCCCAGGGGCTGTGGAAGCCGGCCGGCTGGTAGACCTCCAGCAGGTGGTGGCACCAGGTGGCGGCCGCGGTCAGGTCGCAGACCAGGATGCTGTCCCGGGGAAGCTCCGCTCTCAGGCACTCCACCAGTTCCACCGCCGCCGGCGCCCGCTGCCGGCATTCGCCCCATATCCGGTCTCGAAGCGCCTGGACCTCCCGTGGGCGGTCCCGGGAAGTCGTCGCCCCTTGGCACCGTTCCAGCAAACCTTCCAGGGAGGGCTTGGCGTGGCCGACCACGGCGGCGCTCACCTCGTAGTTGCGGCCGATCTCGGTGGGGTCGATGTCGATGTGGATCAGCTGCTCCGGCAGCTTCAGGCGCCAGCGTTCCGTCTCGATCTCCTTGAACCGGGTTCCCACCGCCAGCATCAGGTCGCAGGTCTCAAGGTAAGCCCGGCCAACCGGATGGAGCAGGGTGTTGCCTCCGGAGAGGGGATGGTCTTCGGGGATGGCTCCCTTGCCCAGGGTGGTGGTGAAGACCGGGGATTGCAGCCGCTCCGCCAACCGGGTCAGGGCGGCCGAGGCCCCGGCCCGGATAACGCCGCCCCCGGCCCAGATGACCGGCCGGCTGGCCTCTTCCAGCAGTCGGCAGGCCTGGGTGAGTTCCTCCTGCCCGGGCTGTTCCAGCTCTGTCGTCAGTGGCGCGGGCAGCGCGGGCTGACCGGTGGAGTCCAGCACGTCGCAGGGGATCTCCAGGGCCACCGGCCGCGGCCGCCCCGAACCCAATTGGGCGAAGGCCTCTCGAACCAGCCAGGGGATGGCTTCTACCGTGGTGGCCTGCTGGCACCACTTGGTGACTGCCCGGAAACCTCCCGACTGGCCGGAGCACTCGTGCAGCAAGCCCTTTTCCCGGCCCAGATAATCCGATTGGATCTGGCTGGCTACGCACAGGACCCGGGAGGAGTCGCTGAAGGCGGTGCCCAGCGGGGTCAGGGTGTTGAGCGCTGCCGGTCCGGTGGTGCTGAGACAGACGCCGAATTCTCCACCGGCCCGGGCGTACCCGTCGGCCATGAAGGCCGCTCCCTGTTCGTGACGGGCGCTGACGTGGCGGATGGGGCTGTCCAGTAGAGCGTCGTAAACCGCCAGGTTGTGAGTGCCCGGGATGCCGAAGACAGCGGTGACTCCGTGGGCTTCCAGGGAGCGAACCAGGGCCTGACCGCCGGTCATGGGGATCTCCTTTCCAGGGGCCTTGTTGCTCCGCCGACGCGGCTTGACACAGTGGGCAGGCCCGCGCGGAACCGGGCATTATATCCTACCGCCGGAAGCCGGGCGGTATGGGGTTTCGGACAGGCGTGGCCGCTGTCCGGTTCACCCCCGTTGCGGTATACTCAGGCGGCTGCGGCGGCGGGACGGGCGAGCCGCCGGTTCAGGCTGTGACGGGTGAGGCAGGGAGGAAGGAGTTGTGAATCCGGTGACGCGCCAACGGTCTCCCGGGATCGAGGAAATGGCGGCAGACGACGCACTGAAATCCATGGTTGACCGGCTGGTGCGGAAGTACGGGGACCGGGGCCGGGAGGCAGGCGACAACCTGGAGCAGTGGCTTTCGGGGCAGGTGCCCTACGCCGAGCCAGAGGTGCTGCAGCGGCACCTCCAGGCCGGGCAGGTGGACCTGCTCTTCGACGCCTTCTGGCAGGTGCTTCCCTTCGGGACCGGCGGGCGCAGGGGCAGGGTCGGATATGGGGCCAACCGGCTCAATCCGGCCACCGTGGCCATGACCGTCCAGGGTCATTGCCACTACCTCGCGGCCGCCTTTCCGGGCCGCCGCGACTTGGCGGTGGTGGTGGCCAACGATGTTCGAGTCTTCAAGGACCTGGCCGGAACCTACCGCTTTCTGGGAGAGGATCACCCGCTTCTGGGAACCTCTTCGCGCTCGCTGGGGAGGCTGGCCTGCGAGATCTACGCCGGCAACGGCATCACGGCCTATTTCGCGCAGCCGCGGGCCGAGGATGCGGTGATCAGCACGCCCGAGTTGTCCTTTGTCATCGGCCGCCTGGGCGCTGCCGGGGGAATCAATCTCTCGGCCTCCCACAATCCCCCCGACGACAACGGGATCAAGGTCTATGACGCCTTCGGCAGCCAGCCGGTGGCGCCGGAGGACCAGGCTCTGATGGACGCCATGCGGGAGGCTACCGCCATCCGGAGCATACCCTTCGCCCAGGCGCTTGCCGAGGGCTTGGTGCGGGACATTCCCGAAGATCTCCACCAGGACTATCTGGACGCTTACCTGGAGCTGTATGGAGACACCTTCACCCCTCGGCCCGACCTGCCGGTGGTCTACACGCCCCTCTGCGGATGCGGATTGAAGACGGTGGGCGACCTGCTGGGCCGGCTGAACTTTCCGGTTCGGACCCCGCCCCGTCAGGACGCCGACGGCTCCTTCGCTGTCATCCCCTTCAAGGCCCCCAATCCGGAGGTGCCCCAGGCCACCGCACCCGCCAGGGAGTTCGCCGACGAGATCGGCTCGGGCCTGGTCCTCTCCAGCGATCCCGATGCCGACCGGGTCGGACTGGAGGTCAGGCAGTCCGACGGCTCCTGGGTCCACCTGGACGGAAACCAGATTGCCGCCATTCTGGGATACTTCCTGATGCTGGATCCCGAGGGACCGCGCAGGAGGGGGCTGGTGGTGGAGACCCTGGTGACGACCCGCATCCTGGGTAGGATCGTGGAGAAGGCCGGTGGCTCCCAAATCGTGGATGACCTGCTGGTCGGCTTCAAATATGTCGCCGACGTGCTGAAGTCCCTGGAACGAACCGGAAGATACGGCCAGGTGGTTGCCAGGCCACGGGATCTGGTGCTGGCCGCCGAGGAGAGCCACGGGGTGATCATGGTTCCCACCATACGGGACAAGGATGCCGCTCCGGCCTGCATGGTGCTGGCGGCCCTCTACCAGAGGCTGCGGCTGCAGGGTCGCACCCTTCTGGACTACTACATCGGGATCCTTGAGCAGTTGGGAGGCTATGCCGACGTGGGCCGCTCCATCGCCATGGCCGGGGCCGGGGGCGTGTCCAGGAGGGATCGGCTGATGGCCTCTCTGAGAGACTCGCCTCCGCGGACCCTGGCAGGTCATCCGGTGCGTCACGTCCTGGATTACTGGGATCAGGAACGGTTCGGGGCCTTCGTCAGCGAGTCGGACAAGCTGCCGAGAAACGTGATCCGGATGTCCATGGACGACTTCGTGGTCACGGTCCGGCCCTCCGGAACCGAGCCCAAGCTGAAGTTCTATTGCCAGCTTGCGCCGCGGGGAGGTTCGTCCCGGAAGGGAATGGATCTGTTGACCGAGGTGAGCGGCAGGGCCGAGGAACTGGCCCGCCTGGTGTACCGCGAACTCCTGGCCCGCCTGGACCTGGAGCTGGGCCCGGCCGGCCTGCTGCTTCCCGACATCGTGGATGTGGACCGCAAACGTGAGTTCGAGCAGACCATCCAGCCGCAACTGCATTCGGAGCTGGCCGGTTCAGGCAAGCGCAGCCTGCAGGAACTCCTGGCTTGGTTGCGCGGCCAGGCCTCCGGCATGACCCCGGGAGCGGACCCGCTGCCCGCTCTCAAGGCTCCCATCGCCTGTCTCTGCAATGGATGGAAGGCCGAGCTGGGAGCCGCCCCCCTCTTCGACGAACTGGATCGGTGGGCACGCCGATGAACCGAGGTGTGTCGGGCGCCGGAAGCTGACCGGAGCCGGGAGCCGCATTCCTCCATGGAAAACGCCATGCGCCAGTGGCCTCTCTGCCTGAATACCAGCACTATCCGGCCGGCGGGCCTGTTGGAGAAGATCGACATCGCGGCCCGGACCGGCTACTCGGCCATCGAGGTCTGGACCGAGGAGTTGACCGGATTCGAGCAGTCGGGTCGGCCCCTGGCCGAGCTGCGCCGGATCCTGGAGGACTCGGGCCTGGCGGTGGCCAGCGTCATCACCCTGTCGGACTGGATGCAGAGCCAGGGATTCCACAAGGAAGCCGCCTACGGGGAGGCACGCAGGCGGCTGGAGCAGGCGTCAGCCGTGGGTGCGGCCCACATTGTGGCCTCGCCGGTTCCCGACGTTCCTCACCTGGACATTCCTCTGGCGGCGGCCCGCTACCGCGAGCTGCTGGAGGAGGGCCAAGCCTTCGGGGTTCGTCCGGCAATGGAGTTCCTGGGATTCCAGCACAACGTCTTTCAGCTGGAACAGGCGCTGGCCATCGTGCGGCAGGCCGACCACCCTCACGGCTGCCTGGTGCTGGATCCCTTTCACCTCTTTCGGGGTGGCTCCGGCTTCGGAGCCATCGGAGGCCTGTCCTCCAAGACCATTGCCGTGTGCCACTTCAACGACGCGCCCGCCTCGCCTCCCCAGTTTGAGCAGACTGACGCCGACCGTGTCTATCCGGGAGACGGCATTCTTCCCTTGAAGGCCTTCCTGAGAGATCTGGACGCCATCGGGTACGAGGGCTTTCTTTCCCTCGAGCTCTTCAATCCCGGATACTGGACGCGGGATTTGGCGGAAGTGGCCGGAACCGGTAGGGGAAAGACGGAGGCCGTCGTCCGTTCGGCCGGAGAACGCGGCCTCGACAGCAGGACCGCACTGTCATGATTCGCATTCAGCAAGCATCCAAGACCTACGACCGGGGCCGGAGCTTCGCCGTAGAGGGAGTCGACCTGGAGGTTGGCGCCGGGGAACTGCTGGTGCTGCTGGGTGACTCGGGCTGTGGAAAAACGACCCTGCTCAAGATGATCAACCGCCTGGTGGAGCCCACCCGGGGGCGGATCCTGGTGGAGGATCGGGACGTCTCCCGGGTCAATCCCGTGGTTCTGCGCCGGGGAATCGGTTACGTGTTTCAGGGGGTCGGCCTCTTCCCCCACATGACCGTGGCCGAGAACGTGGCTGTGGTGCCGAGGCTTCTCAACTGGGAACCCGACGCCTGCCGGGACCGCGTCGACGAACTGCTGCACCTGACCGGCCTCTCTCCCCGGACCCATCGCGACCGCAAACCCGATGAGCTGTCAGGGGGGCAGCGCCAGAGGGTCGGGCTGGCGCGAGCCCTGGCGGCCCGTCCCAGGATCATGCTGATGGACGAACCCTTCGGCGCCCTGGACCCCATAACCCGCGACGGCCTGCAACGGGAGTTCAAACGCCTGCAGCAGACCCTGAACCTGACGGTGGTCATGGTCACCCACGACATGACCGAGGCTCTGCTGCTGGCCGATCGCATTGCCGTGATGAAGCAGGGCGTTCTGGTGGGAACAGGCACTCCCAGGCAGATTCTGCGGAACCCGAGTCACCCCTATATCGCTGCCCTGATGGAGACCCCCAGGCGCCAGGCCGACCAGGTGGAATCCATGCTGCGCTCCGGGCGGGAGGGGCAATGACCGAGACGGCGTTGGCCGACCAGTTGAGGCTCCTTCCAGACTACCTGGGGCATCACCTGACCCTGACCCTGGTGGCCCTGTCCAGCGGAATCGCCTTGTGCCTGCCCCTGGCCATCCTGGTGACCCGGGTACAATCGCTGCAATGGCCGGTGCTCACGGTCGCCAGCGTGGCCCAGACCATCCCCGGGCTGGCCCTGCTGGCGCTGATGGTTCCCCTGCTTGGCCAGATCGGCTTCCTGCCCGCCTTCATCGCCCTGCTGCTCTACAGCATGCTGCCGATCCTGCGCAACACCGTCACCGGCATCCTGGGGGTGGCCCCGGACATCCTGGAAGCCGCCGAGGGCCTGGGCATGACCTCTCGGCAGAGACTCTTCCGGGTGGAGCTGCCGCTGGCGGCTCCGGTGATCATCGCCGGCATCCGCACGGCCACCGTCTGGGTGGTGGGATCGGCCACCCTTTCCACTCCGGTCGGCGCCACCAGCCTGGGCAACTACATCTTCAGCGGCCTGCAGACCCAGAACTTCACCGCGGTCCTGGTCGGCTGTGCGGCCGCGGCGGTGCTGGCGATCGTGCTGGATCAGCTCATTCGTCTGGGGGAGATGGCCGTGGCCGGCCGCAGCCGAACCAAGGGCTGGCTGGCGGGGGCCGGCCTGCTGTTCATTCTGCTCTCGACCCTGATTCTGCAGATTCCCACCGCCAGGGGGTCGGCCGCGGTGGTGGTCGGGGCCAAGCCCTTCACCGAGCAGTACGTATTGGCTGAGGCAATCGCCCAGAGATTGACCCAAGCCGGCCTGCAAGCCGAGAACCGATCCAGCATGGGCTCCATGATCCTGTTCGACGCCCTGACCGCCGGCCACGTCGATTGCTACGTGGACTACTCGGGTACCATCTGGGCCAACGTCATGAAGCGGCGGGACCTTCCCCCGCGGGCGGATCTGCTGGAACAGATGAAGGACTGGCTCCAGCGGGAGCACCAGGTCCGGGTCCTGGGGGCGCTGGGGTTCGAGAACAACTACGGCCTGGCAGTTCCCAGGCACAAGGCGGAGGCCTTGAAGCTCGCCTCCATTCAGGACCTCACCGGCCACGCCCCTCAAATGACGATCGGGGCCGATTTCGAGTTCTTTGCCCGGCCCGAATGGGTAGCGTTGCGAGAGGCTTACCGTCTTGACTTCAGAGAACGGCGAACCTTCGATCCCAGCCTCATGTACGCCGCCGCCCGCGAGGGAGTGGTGGATGTCATCTCCGCCTATACGACCGACGGCCGCATCATCGAGTATGACCTGGCGGTCCTGGCCGATCCGCTGCAGGCGCTGCCTCCCTATGACGCGGTGCTGGTGCTTTCGCCGGCTGCCGCCCGCAGGGGCGAACTGGTCAAGGCGCTGGAGGTCTTTGACGGGATTATCGATGACGGGACCATGAGAGCCGCCAACAAGCGGGTGGACGTGGATGGGGAGTCTCCCGCCCAGGCCGCCCGCTTTCTGCTGGAGGCCGTCGGGTTGTCGTCCCCGGCCAAGGGTGGCGAGGGGGCCGATTCCTGATTTGCGGGGCCCCCGTCCCGGACGACAGGACCGATCATGCAGGGAGAAAAAGGGCCTCTTACGTTGGAGACTGGGTTCCCCTCCGGCTCGGCTCCGGACCGTGCGACAAGGCGGTCCAAACCGGTTGCAACAGGGTGCTTCAAACAAGTCCGGCCTCCGACCCTCCGTGCTGCTCATTCGACGGAAAACGGCCGATCGTTATCGAAGTTGAACCACGAATAGACAGGAAAACAGATGGATCTCCTTCAACTCCAAGCGGCACCACGATGCTTTTGCGGAGGACCGGCGTGAGATTATTCGAATTGCACAGTGCGGTCCTGATCCGGCGGACTCCGGAGGAGATATTTCCCTTTTTCGCGGATGCACGGAACCTGGATCTGCTGACTCCGCCCTGGTTGCACTTTCAAATCGTCGACCCCTCGCCGACTGCCATCCTGCCAGGCACGGAAATCGACTACCGCCTCCGGCTCCGGGGGGTTCCCCTGCGTTGGCGGAGCCGCATCACGGCCTGGAATCCCCCCAGTCTCTTTGTGGATGAACAGGTCCGGGGTCCCTATCGCCGATGGATTCACCGGCACCGCTTCCGGCCGGTGGAGGGCGGCACGCTGGTCGAGGATCGCGTGCGGTATGCCGTCTGGGGAGGCCGGCTGGTCGACCGCTGGTTGGTGGCTCCGGATCTGTCCCGGATCTTTCGCTATCGCCGGGAACGGCTGCTCGAGCGCTTTCCGGATTAGAAAGGAGCCCCTTGCAAGCAATTAGGCAGCAACTGAAATTGCCTTTGGTCGACGCCGGCGAACCGAGATTGCGTTCGGTCGAAGCCGGAGGACGGATACTGGTTACGGGAGCCACCGGATACATCGGCGGCAGGCTGCTGGCGCGACTCGAGGAGCAAGCCCGGTCGGTCCGCTGCCTGGCGCGGCACCCGAAGTTTCTCCGGGTGCGGGTCGGCCCCGGCACCGAGGTGGTCGGAGGTGACCTGACGCGGCCGGGGACGCTTCCGACCGCCATGCGAGGCGTCTCGACGGCCTATTACCTGGTCCATTCCATGGCGTCGGGGGACAGCTTTGCCGAAGCGGACCGGCTTGCCGCCAGAGCCTTTGCGGAGGCGGCCCGCGCGGCAGGGGTGGGGCGGATCGTGTACCTGGGAGGCCTGGGCGGTCAGGAGGATCTTTCCAGCCACCTGGCCAGCCGCCAGGAGGTGGGCCGAATCCTCAGGCATTCCGGCGTCCCCACGCTGGAGTTTCGCGCCTCCATCATCGTCGGATCGGGCAGCCTTTCGTTTGAGATGATTCGCGCCCTGGTGGACCGGCTGCCGGTGATGATTACGCCGCGATGGGTGCGAACCCTGTCTCAGCCAATCGCCGTCGAGGATGTGATCGCATACCTGGTGGCTGCGCTGGACCTTCCCGGTTCCGAGAGCCGCGTCTTCGAGATCGGCGGTCGGGACCGGGCTTCCTATGGCGACATCATGAGGGAATACGCCAGGCAGCGCGGACTCCGCCGTGTGATGATCCCGGTTCCCCTTCTGTCCCCGAGGCTGTCGGGCTTGTGGCTTGGCCTGGTCACCCCGGTCTATGCTCGTGTGGGCCGCAAGCTCGTCGACAGCCTCAGAAACGAAACCGTCGTCAAAAAACCGGAGGCGCTCGACAGATTCGACATCCGTCCGCGCACACTCCGGGAATCGATTGCCCGCGCCCTGGTGAACGAAGATCGTCAATTCGCCCAGACCCGCTGGTCCGATGCCCTCTCCTCGTCGGGGACGGTCCGGGGAATGGCCGGTGTGCGCTACGGCGCCCGGCTGGTCGACTCCCGGGCGCAAAAGGTCGAAGCCGGGGCCGGCGCCGCCTTCGCACCGATCCGCAAGATTGGAGGAAAGGCCGGATGGTACGCCTTCAACTGGCTCTGGAGGCTACGGGGGTGGCTGGATCTGATGGCCGGCGGACCGGGACTGAGGCGCGGCCGCAAGGATCCGGAACATCCGGCGGTGGGGGAGACCATCGACTTCTGGCGGGTCGAGGCCTACGAGCCCGATCGCCTGCTGCGACTGTTGGCGGAAATGCGGCTGCCGGGCCGAGCCTGGCTGCAGTTCGAGGTGGAGACTTCCGGGTCCGGATCGGTCATTCGGCAGACAGCCGAGTTCGAACCCCTGGGACTGGCGGGCCTGGCCTACTGGTATGTTCTCTATCCTCTCCACCGGTTGATCTTCGAGGGCATGCTCAGGCGCATCGCCCGGCTCTCGGGTGAACAACAGGCAGCGGCGACATGCCGCGAGGAGGCTTAACCGATGCAATCTCTGGGCGTGCTGGCTGCACTGCTCCTGGTGTGTCTGGGAGCCGGCTATCTCGGCTCGCTGGCGACGGCGGAATCGGTCAAGGACTGGTACCCCGGGCTCATTAAGCCGCCCGGGACGCCGCCGGACAGCGTCTTCGGACCGGTGTGGACCGTTCTCTTCGTGTTGATGGCGGTGGCGGCCTGGCAGGTCTGGACCCGGTCGGGGTTCGAGGGAGCCCGGCTGGCCTTTGCCCTGTTCGGGATGCAGCTATTGCTCAATATCGCCTGGTCCTTCCTCTTTTTCGGCCTGCGCCAGCCCGGCGCCGCCCTGGTCGAGATCCTGCTGCTCTGGGTGGCGATCCTGATCACCCTTCTGGCTTTCAAACCCCACAGCCTGGTGGCGGCTCTGCTTCTGCTGCCCTACCTCGCCTGGGTGGGATACGCTACCTATCTGAACTACGGCATCTGGAGATTGAATTCCTGAAGACGGCCTACCCTCCCGCCTTGCTTCCCCGGCCGTGCAGATAATCCCGCGCTACCTTGAGAAACCGGTCCCGGGCCAGGGAATGGTCCACCACGGGATAGGGATAATCCTGTCCCAGGCGGACGCCCGCCTCCTCGAGGACGCTGGCGGGGGCCGCCCAGGGACGGTGGATATAACGTTCGGGTAGCCGCTCCAACCGGGGGAGCCATCGTCTCACATAGGCTCCCGTGGGGTCGAATCGATCTCCCTGGAGGACGGGGTTGAACACCCGGAAGTAGGGTTGGGCGTCGCAGCCGCAACCCGCCGACCATTGCCAGCCCAGGTTGTTCTGGGCCGGGTCGCCGTCCACCAGGTACTTCATGTAATGGGCTTCGCCCAGCCGATAGTCGATGAGCAGGTGCTTGGTCAGAAAGCTGGCCGATACCATCCGTGCCCGGTTGGGGACCCAGCCTTCCCGCAGCAACTGCCGGGACGAGGCGTCCACCAGGGGGAAGCCGGTACGGCCTTCGGTCCAGGCGGTCCAGAGCTTTTCGTCGAATTCCCAGGGAAAGCCAAGGAAGTCATTCCGGAAGGGACGCTCCAGCACCTCTGGGCGGTCCCACAAGGTGTGGTAGCCGAAGTCCCGCCACAGGAGCTGATCCCTGAATGCCGTGCCCGAGGGGGTGTCCCGATGGTTTTCCCACGACCGCTGCCAGACCTCCCGGGCCGAAAGGGTTCCGAACTTGAGATCCGCCGAGAGGTGGCTGGTCACCCCCACGTCCAGACGGTGCCGGAGAGTTTCGTAGAGGCTGGGCGAGCCGGCGAAAAACGTCCGCAGGCGCTTGCGGCCGGCTTGCTCTCCCCCTTCACGCACCCTCGAATTGAGTTCGAGTCCGATGTCGGAGCAATCCGGCACTCCGCCGGTCCATAGGCCGAGGCCGGCAGGCAGTGGGGGCAGGCTCTCGGGAGCGGGGCGCGCCCAGCCGGCGGATGCTTCTTTCAGGAAAGCCCGATTGAAGGCTGTGAAGACCAAAAAGGGCCGCCCAGCCCGGGTCCGAATGCTCCCCGGAGGGGCGAGCGTTTCGCCCTCGAAAAGCCTGAGGGGGACCTCCAGAGCGCGGGCTACCTCGTCGTCCCGAGCGCGGCCGCCGGGTTCGGAGCCACGATGGGCCCAGACGCGATCGACCTTCCACTGGGCGGCTACTCTCGGCAGCACCGACGTGCTCGGTCCTTCCAGCAGAACCAATCCGCTGCCCCGCTGCGACAGACCCTCCTGAAGCCCCGCCAGCGATTCCAGCAGGAACTGCATCCGGTGGGGCGCGCGGCGCGCCCGGCCCGGTCCGAAGAAGCGGGGTTCGAGAACGAACAGGGGAATCACCTCACCCTCGGCGGCCGCCTTGGCAAGGGGCTCGTGATCCCCGACCCGCAGGTCTTTTCCCCGAAACCAGACGATGGTGCGCAACCGCGGCCTCCTGCTTTCCGTATAGCGACCCACATAATAAACACTCCTTACCCATTCAGGCGAGAGTCGGCGACAAGCCCTCGCAGGGGGCATTCGGGAAATAACGGGCTATCGTTAATGAAGGCGAACCACGAATGAACACGAATAGTTTGATTCGTGAGCCTTTTGCAAAATTCGTCGTGCAGCGCGGGGGACGTTGTTGAATTACTGGAATAACTTCGATCCGCTACTGCTGAATGGCATTGATTCCATAGCGTTGCATACGGGGTCTTTACAGGTTATTCCAATAATTCAACAACGGTCCCTATTCAAGTGCCCGCGGAATTTTGCAATTGGCTCATCATTCTGCTCTTTTTGTGCCTTTTGTGGCCATTTTCGGTAACCATCCCGCTGCCGCATTTTGCAAACGCCTCAACTCTTCAATCCGTTTATTGG
The DNA here is from genome assembly GCA_028875575.1 of Acidobacteriota bacterium. Lineage (NCBI taxonomy): Bacteria > Pseudomonadati > Acidobacteriota > Acidobacteriota bacterium. The sequence continues at coordinate 29,869 of JAPPDF010000053.1, read as the reverse complement.
TGTTCATTCGTGGTTCGTCTTTCCCCTTCGCGGGCATCTTTTTCTTGAGATTTGGTTCCCCCTTGGCAGACCCCTCTTTAGCCTCCTCCGACCCCTTCGTGGTCCTTCGTGTGACTTCGTGGAGATCTCTTTTCACCTCCCTCGACCGTGGATAGGTTGTGTGGTAGGCTGATCTGCCATTTTGCGATTGCAGCAAGTTTGCGGGCAAGGACCTGTTGCAGGCTCGGCCACTCAGGACGCCGCCGGGCGTAGCCTCGAGCTTGCGGCAAGAGTTCGCCGCGTTCACTGTCTCACCTGTGACAGGCCGGCCGGCGGCGCATCGATTTCCGTCAGACTCAAATCCCCCATGAATCGATCCGAGCTCTCGAGCGCTTTTCAGACGGTCAGGCAAACCACCCGGGATCTCTGCCGGCCCCTCTGCACCGAGGACTACGTGATTCAGTCCATGCCCGACGTCAGTCCTCCCAAGTGGCACCTGGGGCACACCACCTGGTTCTTCGAGCGAATCATCCTGGAACGATTTGCCGAAGGCTATCGGGCCTTTCATCCCCGCTATTACTTTGTCTTCAACTCCTACTACCAGAGTTTCGGGGAGCGAGTGGCGCGGGACATTCGAGGAACCCTCTCCCGGCCGACGGTGGAGGAGGTCTATGCCTACCGCGCCAGCGTGGACGAGAAGCTGGTGGACCTGGTGGAGGAGCTGGACTCGGGGCGTTTCGCCGGGTTCGCGGACTTGGTGGAGCTGGGGCTGCACCACGAGCAACAGCATCAGGAACTGCTGGTTACCGATGTCAAGCACATCCTGGCCAGCAATCCCTTGAGACCTAGCTATCGCGATTGCGATGAAGCGGGAAGCCGCGATCCTGCCCGACCGTCCCCTGCGACATTTCACGAGTTCGCAGGCGGCATGTTCGAGATGGGAGCTCCCGACCAGGGATTTGCCTGGGACAACGAGCGGCCCCGGCACAAGACATGGCTCTCCGACTTCGGCCTGATGGATCGACTGGTGACTTGCGGTGAGTACCTGGATTTCATCAACGACGGCGGGTATCGGGACCCCTTGCTGTGGCTCTCCGATGGCTGGGACGCCGTCAGCGAAAACGGCTGGGACGCGCCTCTCTACTGGGAGCGGCGCGACGGCGATTGGGAGATCGTCACCCTGCGCGGGTCCCGTCCGCTGAACCTGGACGAGCCGGCGGCCCACGTCAGCTTCTATGAAGCGGCCGCCTATGCCCGTTGGGCGGACAAGCGCCTGCCGACCGAGGCGGAATGGGAAAGGGCCGCCCGGCAGCATGGACGTTCGATGCAGGGGAACTTTCTGGAAGACGGCCGCTTCCATCCGGCTCCCGGGGGATGCGGGTCCGGGGAGGGGCAGCCCGAGGTGCGCCAACTATTCGGGGACGTCTGGGAATGGACGGGAAGCGCCTACCTGCCCTATCCCGGGTACCGCCAGGACCGGGGTCCGCTCGGCGAGTACAACGGAAAGTTCATGAGCAACCAGATGGTTCTGAGAGGTGGGTCCTGCGCCACGCCCAAAAGCCACATTCGCCCGAGCTACCGCAACTTCTTTCAGTGCGACAAGCGCTGGCAGTTCACGGGCATTCGACTGGCGAAGGACCTGCATTGAGGGAGGCAAACGTGCCTGTAAGCGTCAACATTCTGGGTGCGAAGGACCACGCCGACTCCTTCGACGAGCGGGACGCCTTTGCCCTGGATGTCCTGACTGGCCTCTCGGCGGCACGAAAGTCCATCCCCTCCAAGTATTTCTATGATCGGCAAGGAAGTGAGCTGTTCCGCCGGATCACCCGCTTGCCGGAATACTACCTGACCGGGTGCGAACTGGAGATTCTGGAGAGCCAGTGGGAGAGGATCGCCGCCTGTGTGGCCGGGAAGCCATTCAACCTGGTGGAGCTCGGCTCCGGTCTGAGCCGGAAGACCGCTCACTTCCTGGAACGGTTTACGGAAACGGGGCTGGATTTTCAGTACGTACCGATCGACATCTCGGCATCGTCCATGGGTGGGCTGGTCGGCATGGTCAAGGCCCGGTTCCCAGACCTCAAGACCCAGGGGCTGGTGGGCGACTACTTCCATGGCCTGAAGTGGTTGAACCATCGTTACCGACGGCGCAACCTGGTGCTGTTTCTGGGGTCCTCCATCGGTAATTTCACCCGGGAGGAGTCCTGTTTCTTTCTGCAAAGCGCCTGGAAGTGCCTGAATCACGACGATCTGATGCTGATAGGCTTCGACCTCAAGAAGGACATTGACGTCCTGCTTCGGGCCTACAACGACTCCCTGGGGTTGACCAGCCGGTTCAACCTGAATCTGCTGGAGCGCATCAACCGCGAGCTGGGGGGCTGCTTCGATGTGGCCAAGTTTCGCCACTTCGGCACCTACGATGCCTTCTCCAGCTCCATGGAGAGCTACCTGGTCAGCCAGGAGCGGCAGTCGGTCTTCATCGAGCAGATCGGACGCTCCTTTGACTTCGAGGCCTGGGAACCGATCCACACCGAGCACTCCTGCAAGTACTCGATTTCGGATATCGAATGGTTCGCCCTGCAGTCCGGGTTCAAGGTCCGCGAACACCTGTTCGATTCCTGCCGTTTCTTCTCCGATTCCATCTGGAGCGTGGACAAGGCGGAATCGGTTCGGCCGGGCGCAGAGGGGGAAGCCGTGGCCCAGCCCCTCGGCTCCGAGGGCCGATTGTGAGGCTTCGTGGGGTTGTGCGGCCAGCGGCCGTGCCCAAGGGCGGCGGCAGGTAGCTTGAGCGAATCGGTCGGAAACGGGGGCGGAGGCTCATGAGCGAGAGTGAAAGGGTCACTCTCAGGGACAATCGGGCCATGGAGGTGGTCCGTCTGAACTATCCCATCGCGCCCGCCGACCGAATGGTCATCATCGAGCTGCTCCAGCAGGAGTGGGCTCGGACCGATGTGGACTGGCTTCAGTCCATGCGGGGGGACTACTGCCAACACTTGCGAACTCAGGTGGCTCTGGCAAGGGTTGACGGCCACGCAGTGGGGACGGCCTCGGTTGCCTTTGCCTGCGAGCTCCCGCAGGTTGGGGTTGTGGAGGACGTAATGACTCGGGAGGACTTCCGGGGGTTGGGCATTGCCGCCACCCTGACCGAAGGGCTGGTTCAGCAGGCCTGGGAAGCAGGGTGCCGGGTCGTCTATCTGGGCAATTCGCCGCGGCAGGTTTCGGTCTACGAGAAGATCGGGTTCCGGCGACTGTTCGGGGCCGTCATGCGCAGACCGGCTCCAGGTGAAACCGAGCCCGAAAAGGAATTCTTCGCTCCCGGCCAGCAGACCTCCGTCCGCCCGGCCAACTGGGGCGACCTCCCCGGGGTGGCCTGCCTGATGGCCCAGCCGATGGAGAGTCTCTGCCTGGACTTCCTTCGCGGCCTGGTGTCGCCGCGGTATGCACCGCCCCTCCGCTGCGTGTCGAACTTCACCTCGCTCTGGTACGGGGTGGAGGCCCTGGGCGGCTCGATGCTCACCCTGGAGGGAGAGGCTCCCCACCGGGTGCTGGGCCTGGGTTCCATCACCCCCGGGTCGGCTCCCCTGAGAGGCCACAGCGCCGTGATCGACGCCCTGGCCCATGACAACTATCCCCAGGGTGTGAAGCACCTGCTGGCCGGGTTGGTGGAAACCGCCCGGCAGAAAGGCATTGCGATGCTTCAGGGCTACGCTGCCGCCACCGACAGCGCCAAAGTCGAGCATTTCAGGTCTGTCGGCCTGACGCCGGTGGCGACGATGCCGGAGGCGATTCGACTCAAGGGCCGGCCGGTGGACGTGACCCTGCTCCAGGGACGCCTGTAAGGCAGTGGAGAGTGGAGAGTGAAGGGTGAAGGATGAAGTTTGAAGGATGAAGGGTGGTTGGCCGAAGGTATCGGGAACGGGCAAGCGCATGATGAACTGACTGCGGTTACCTGAAACAAACGCGAGTGAACCACAAAGGCCAAAAAAAGAAATCCACGAAGACACACGAAGAACGACGAAGGGCCACGAAGAAAATCGGCTAGAGGTTTATCCCTATTCGTGTCCATTTGTGGTTCGTCTTCAAATTCGATCGACAGTTTCTTCCTCGAATGATCTGTCCGGTAGGGCGGGGGCGGTACTTACATGAAGGACTGTGCCGCGACCGACAAGAGGCTTTGCGTGTCGATCAAATAACTATCCACTAATCACTATCCACTATTCACTTGTCACTTCGCCGCGCCGCCGTCGCACACGACGGTACGGATCAGACGGAGCAAAACAGGGGTTGTTCAGTCACGATGTTCCCCATGACGGAACGTATTGACGACATCGATCAGCTCGAGGACCTGCTGAGTGAACCGACCGCCGAGGTCATCAGCAGCCTGGACCGGCTGTCGGGAGATCTTCTGGTCCTGGGGGCGGGGGGGAAGATGGGTCCCACCCTGGCCCGCATGGCCAGCCGGGCCCTGGAAGCGGGCTCGAGTCGCGGAAGGGTGATTGCCGTCTCCCGCTTCTCCAACCAGAGAGAGCGGGAACGGCTGGAGTCGCAGGGGGTTGAGACCATCGGCTGCGACCTGCTGGACCCGCAGGCGCTGGAGGAGCTGCCCGAAGTTCCTACCGTGATCTACATGGTCGGCATGAAGTTCGGCTCCACCGGCAACGAGGCCCGCACCTGGGCGGTCAACGCCCACCTGCCGGCAATGGTCTGCCGCCGGTTCAGCCGGAGTCGGATCGTGGCCTTCTCGACCGGCAACGTCTACCCCATGACCCCGGCTGCCGGCAGCGGTTCCAGCGAGGAGGATCCTCCCGTGCCGGAAGGCGAATATGCCATGAGCTGCCTGGGCAGGGAGAGGATGTTCGAGTATTTCAGCCGGACCCGGGGGACCCGGGTGGCGCTGCTGCGGCTCAACTATGCCTGTGAGCTGCGCTACGGAGTCCTGGTCGACCTGGCGCGCAAGGTCTGGGAGCGGCAGCCCATTGACCTGACCATGGGCCATGTGAACGTGATATGGCAGGGTGACGCCAACGCCATGGCCCTGCGGGCGATCGAGCACTGCGCAGCCCCGCCCTTGGTGGTGAACATCGCCGGGCCCGAGCGCCTCTCGGTTCGCCGGATCTGCCGGGAGCTGGGCCGGCTGATGAACCGCTCTCTCAACCTGGTGGGAGAGGAAGCCGCCGACGCCTTGCTGAGCGACGGGCGCCGCGGCTATCGGAGGCTCGGCCGGCCCCGGGTAGCCATTGAACGGCTGCTGGGCTGGATCGCCGACTGGGTGATGCGCGGCGGTCCCAGCCTGGACAAGCCCACCCATTTCCAGGTTCGTGACGGCCGATTCTAGTCCGCCTTTCAGGAGGTAGCCGTGTTGAGTCAACACTTGCATTCCCTGCTTTCCAGGGGAGTGGTCATCCCCGCCCATCCCCTGGCCCTGACGGCCGGCCGCAAGCTGGACGAGCGGCGGCAGCGCGCCTTGTCCCGCTATTACATCGCAGCCGGTTCGGGAGGTCTGGCCCTGGGCGTTCACATGACCCAATTTTCCATCCGGGATCCCAGGCATGACCTGTTTCGACCCGTGCTGGAGTTGACCCGGGAAGAGATGGATCGGGCCGACGCCAACCGGCCGGAGCCCCTGCTGAGGATCGCCGGGATCTGCGGCCCCACGTCTCAAGCGGTGGCCGAGGCGGAACTGATTCAAGAGCTGGGATACCATGCCGGCCTTCTGAACCTGGCCGCCCTGAGCCAGGCCGACGACCAGGAGCTGTTGGACCACTGCCGCGAGGTGGCCCGGGTCACCCCGGTGTTCGGCTTCTACCTGCAGTCGACCATCGGCGGCCGGGAGCTGTCCTACGGGTTCTGGCGCCGATTCGTGGAACTTCCGGAGGTGGTCGCCATCAAGCTGGCGCCCTTCAACCGCTACCACACCCTGGAGGTGCTGCGCGCGGTGGCGGAGGCGGGACGAGAGGACATCGCCCTCTATACAGGAAACGACGACAACATTGTGATGGACCTCATCACCCCTCATCGCTTCCGGATCCGGGGGAAGGAGGTGGAGCTGCGGATCGTCGGGGGCCTGCTGGGGCACTGGGCCGTGTGGACCCGGCGGGCGGTCGAGATCCTGGAGGAGTGCCACGGCTACCGCAACGGCGACGGGACACTGCCGGAATCGGTGCTGAGGCTGGCCATCGAGGTGACCGACAGCAATGCGGCCTTTTTCGATGCGGCCAACGATTTTCGGGGCTGCGTCCCGGGGTTGCACGAAGTGCTGCGCCGCCAGGGCCTGCTGGAGGGCATCTGGTGCCTGGATCCGGAAGAAACCCTGGGACCGGGGCAACTGGAGGAGATCGACCGCGTCTACCAGGCCTATCCCCATCTCAACGACGACGACTATGTGCGGGAGCACCGGGACGAGTGGCTCCGATAGGGAGGCGATCGGCTGCTGCCGAGCCGGGACTCAACTGAAGAGCGGGGTTCCCTGCATGGAACCCGGCAGGTCGTAGCCGCCTAGCCGGAGCAGCGTTGGCGCCATGTCCAGCAGGTGGGCACCCTGGACTTCTCCACGCCGTGAGAGTCCGGGGGCGTTGAGAATGAAGGCGCCGTGCTGGGCGTGGTTGCAGCCGTCGGGGCCGGTGTCGTTCTCCTGCAAGTGCAGTTCCGGCCGGCCCACCGATCCGATGGAGCGCCAGGCCAGTCCCCCGAAGTGGGCGATCAGGTCGGGGGCCACCCTGCGGACCGAGCGGTAGACCCGTTCGGGCTTGAAGACTTGGGTGCCCATGGGACGGCCCAGGTCATCCGGGATGGCTTCCAGCCTGGCGGCCACCTCGTCGCGGAAGGGATCATAGTCCTCCGGGCTAATGATTCCGCGAGGCTCCCGGCCCTTGACGTTCAGGAAGACCCGGGCATAGTAGCCTCCCTCGCTCCAGACCCGGGTCCGATCCCAGTCGACCGCCAATTGGCCGAAGGGCGTGGCATCCCCGGGATAGCGGTTCAAGACCAGCCAGCCCTGGCGGATGAGCCATTCGTTGACGCAGAAACCCCCGTCCAGAGGCTTGGCTCCGTGGTCCGAGACCACCAGGATGACCGTCTCCTTGTCCAGCAGTTCCAGCAGCTTCCCCACCTCCTCGTCCAGTAGCCGATAGTAATCGCCGACCACTTCCGAATAGGGGTTGCCCGCCTCGAAGAGGCGATGGCGCGGGTCGTGATACTGCCAGAAGCCGTGGTGGATCCGGTCCAGGCCGATTTCCACGAACTGGAAGTAGTCCCACTTGGAGTGGCGCAGGAAGTGGCGGACCACCTCGAAGTGGGTGTGTGTCATGGAGTCGATCTGCTGCTTCAACCAGTCCTTGCGGTGGGTGCGAAAGCCACTCACGTCTACCGGGTAGTCCCCGACCAGTTGGGAGATCCTCTCCTGGATGAGGGCGGGATGGGTGTACCGGTTGCGGGCGGTGTCGGGAGTCAGAAAACACCCCACGCAGATGCCGTCAACCCGCCTGGGCGGATAGGACGGGGGAACGCCGATGATGTTCGAACGCCCACCCTGCCGGCACACCTGGTCCCAGATGGCCGGCTCCAGGATGGATCGGGCGTCGGCGAAGCGGAGGCCGTCATAGGAGTGGTCCGCCCGGTTGCGAAAGCCGTACACGCCCAGCGATCCGGGATCCTGGCTGGTGGCCATGCACATCCAGGCGGGAACGGTGATGGGGGGAATCACGCTCTCCAGCCTGCCGTAGCAGCCGTTGGCCATGAGCCGTCGAAAGTGGGTGAGTCTTTCATCCCCGAATAGGATCTCGGGGGCGGCGCAGTCGAGCCCGATCACCAGGATCTTGGTCATGGAACGAACACTCCTAGATCTGAACCCGGAGAAGCCGCTTGAAGGCCAGGGCCGCGAGAGTGGAGACGATCAGGAGGAAGATCAGCCAGTGGGTTTCCCATCCCAGCAGGTCGATCCTGCGGGCGGGGTAATCCACCGAGATGCGTTCTGCGAAGGAGTCCGGCGGCAGAGGCGGCTCTCCCGGGTGCTGCAGGACTTCCCAGAAATTTCGGGACGGAGTGACCGCCGAGACCCTCGCCAGCCCCTGGTTGGAGATGACGATCCGCTTGTGCACCTGCCGGCCCTCGAACAGAAAGGTCAACAGTTGGTTCCCCTGCCGCTGCGGGCGGACGCTCCAGTTCACCTCTCCGGAGTGCGGGCTGCGCAGGGGTCTTCCCACCGGTTCCAGGTGGTCGCCGGTCTCCAGCCGCACCTTGGTGAGATCTCCCTCTCCCGACAGTTTCAGCGACACCAGGACGGTCTCATCCGGTTTGAGGGGATGGTATCCATACCACTGGTCCAACTGGATCAGCAGCAGGCCGAGCGGAACCAGCATGACCAACAGGGGCCGTACGGCATACTTCAAGTAAATCAGGTTGGCCAGCAGCATGCGGGACAGAGCCGACCACTGGATGCCGAGGCTGTGCTGAAAGAGACGGAATTCCAGCAGGTGGGCCCCCATCCGCCGCCGCAGCCTTCCGATGGCGTCCTGGTTGGAGGTCAGACGGAAAACCAGCAGAAACAGGAGGCCCATGGCGGCTGACAGCAACAGCAGGGAGGTCGAGGGCGAAAGCCCCCTTAAGGGTGCCATCACCAGGTCGGTCGCCAGGCTCAATGTGCGGTTGAACAGCTCCATGGTGGGTCGGATTGAGGTTCCGATCTGGATCGAAGCAAGCCGGGGGAGTCGGACTATTCGATATACCCGAGCCCCTTCAGGCGGTTGGCGATCTCCTCTTCATCTGCCGCGGGCTCGCCCCCGGTTCCCTCCATGGCCCTCAACTCCCTTTCCAGGACGTGGGTGATGAATTCCTCGACCGAGCTGTAGCCGAGCTGTTCCGCCTGCTTGCGGCATCGGCTCAGCAACTCGCCGTCCAGCTTGATCCTGCTGCCAAACATGACATTCTCTCCATGCGTTGGGGGGCGGGACCGGACCGGCCGCCTCCGGGAAGTCTAAATCAGGGGGCGTCCCTTCATGTGGCCCGGCTGCTCCACTCCCAGCGCCTTGAGCACGGTGGGAGCGATGTCGGTCAGCCCGGGATTCTCCTGTTGGATCTTTCGATTGCTGAAGAGGACACCGGGAACCAGGACGGGGTCCACGCAGTGGTCGCCGCTCCAGTGCCGGGTGTTGTCCTCGAACTGCGATGGGGTGACCCGTCCCGTGGCGCCGGCCCACGAGGTTCGATAGCCGGCATTGTATCCTACCAGCAGATCGGGAGCCTCGTGGGTATAGGGGCCGGTAAAGGTTCTCTCCGTTTCAACCACCCTCCGAATGGCGGTTTGGCCCGTCTCGGGGTCGACCAGCCCGGTCAGCTTCCGGGAGATTTCGTTTCTCAAGGCCGCCAGGGGCTCGCCCTCCTCCACGATTCCCCTGGCTTCTCGTCCTTTGCGGTTGATGAACACTCCGGTCAGTCCCAGGGCGAAGGCTCGGGTTCGTTCCCAGTCGACTCCCTGCAGCCAATCGCCGCTCTCGTTGCGACCCTCCTTGAGGAAGAGATAGCCGTTGTCCCGAAGCCAGGCATTCAGATTGAGTCCCCGCTTGAACTGGGTGAACCCGTGGTCGGAGATGACCAGCAAAAGGGTCTTGTCGTCGAGGACCTGGAATAGCCGACCCAACAGGCGATCCATTCGAATGTAGAGGTCGCGGATCACGTTCCGGTATTTCTCGGTTTCCTTGCCGCGGTTGGAGGGGTGATCGGCGTCCAGGCACCTGAAGAACATGTGCTGAACCCGATCGGTGGTGTCGAAGACGCAGGCGCAGACTCCTTTGGGGGTGCGCTCCAGGACCTTGAAGAACATCTTCTCCCGCTCTTCGTACAGCAGGTAGGCCTGCTTGAGGAAGGCCTCTTCGTCGATGGCCCCCTCGTTGAGGGCCCAAGTGTCTTCCGCCAGCCCCAGGGTGCCGTAGGTCCCGATCAGCTTGGCCAGGTAGACTGAGTAGATGAAGGGGTGCGAGATCGGCAGGATGGGGCGTTCGGGATCGATGTGGACGGGGGAGGCGTAGAGCTCGAAGTGGGGCGAGATTCGATTCAGGTGGAAGAGGCAGATCCCGTGGACCTTCATTCCCAGCCCGGGTCGAAAGACCACCCGAGTCCAGGGAGAGTAGCTACCCTGTTCCAGCTCGAACTCCTGGTCCGAGACGGTAATGCGAACCCGGTCTCCGGAGGGGTCCAGCCGGATCTCCATGGGCAAGGTCAACTCTCCCCCGTCGCGAATCAGCGGGTTCTCTGGCCCGTGGAGCGCGGTGCGGATCGGGTTGTCGCTGAGGGAGACCGGGTACCGCGTTCCTCCGAGCGCTGATCCGGAGGGGTCGCCGTTGCTGGTGTAAAGCGAGAAGGTTCCCTGAGAGCCCTTCAGGTCGGGAGCGCACATGCCGGAGAGCAGCACTCCGTGAAACTTCTCCGGCGGGAAGGTGACCGGGACGCGGATGATGGAACTGAAGATGCCCCGTTCACCCAGAATATTCCAGAAGGGCTTGCTCTTTTGTTTCAGGCTGGCCCGGGGCTTTCCCAGGGGGATCAGGTACTTGCCCACCGAGAACACCCGGGAGGCGGCGCTGATCTGGGCCGAGGACAGGATGGGGGCGTAGGTGCAGGGGTCCCGGGTGAGGAAGTCGTAGATGTTGTGGTAGGAGGCGTCCACTCCGGTGGAGAAGGAGGACCAGGCCACCGGGGAAATGGCCGGCAAGCTGGTGGCCAGTGCGGTGAAGTCGCCCCGCTCCTTCAGCTTCTGGAAGTTGGGTAGCAGACCCTCCTTCATGAAGCCTTCGGCCAGCTTGGGATCCATGCCGTCGAATCCCACAACCACCACCCGGGAAAAGTCGGTCTTTTGCCGGTTCCCTCGCTTGCGCTTGAAGAAGAGGCCCGCCAGGAGCCGCAGGGGCCAGGAGAGGAGGGAAAAGCCAGCCAGCAGGACGGCCAGCAGCAGCACCAGAAAGGAGGAAACGAAGGCAAAACCCGCCCCCGGTCCAATGTAGGCCTGCAGGGACAGGGGAAAGGCGATTCCCAGGATCAGGGCCCAGGCGGTAGTCGGCCACAGGGATTTGGGTTTCCGGGTCATGGTAGAAAAGCCGCTGCCTCCCCTCTCGGAGACAGGGCATAATACATCAACCCCCTCGTTTGGGGTCCCGGAACTCTGGCGGCGGACGCCGCCGGTCCGATCGATGGGGCGTTTGGGCAATCCCTTGCAGTCCCCGCACGGCTCCAGGAACGTTCAATAGATGAAGCTTCCGGTCCTGACGATCTGTCTCATTCTGATAGGCATCAACCTGCTGGCCTGGGGACTCTCCGGCGGGCAGGTCGCTGTCGACCTGCGAACCGGACTGGCGGCCCTCTGCCTGAACAGCTACTTCTTCCTCTTCCTTCTCTTGGGTTACCCACCCCTTCAACAGACTCTCGGGGACTGGTTTGGGCCCAACGCAGGCCGGGTGCTGCCGTTTGCAACCGTTCTCTGGATTCCCTACCAAATTTACGGCGGCGCTACCGATACGCTGGGATTTTTACCGTATCTCAAACTGGCCCTTTACCTGACTGTCCCTCTTCTGATCGTCCTGTTCACCCGAAGGCTTGCCAATCGATTTCACTGGCAGGAGTGGCTGGTGGCGCTGGTGCTGTGGCTTCCCCTGGACTTCGGCTTGATGAAAGGAGTCTGGACCTGGCCCGCTGGGGGCCTGGCTTATGGAATGAGCGCGCTGGTCGGGACCTGCCTGGGTGTGTTCTGCGTGGTCTGCCTGCAGGGCCTGGATGGGGTGGGCTATCGGTGGCGCTGGCGGGCGGTGGACTGGCGGGTTGCCGCGGGGTATTTCGCGCTGTACGCCCCGGTAGCCATCGGGCTGGGCCTTCTGACCGGCTTCCTCCAGCCCGCCGAGGAGTTTGCCTCACCCGGCGCCCTCCTGCCGATGGCGCTGGGAATTTTCATTTTCATCGGCATTCCCGAGGAGCTGCTGTTCCGAGGCATCATTCAGAACCTGCTGGAAAAAGCGATCGGCCGCCCCACTGTGGCTCTGGGAGTGGCCGCGCTCATCTTCGGCGCCGCCCATCTCAACAACGGTCCCAGCCCCGACTGGCGCTACTTCCTGCTGGCCACCCTGGCCGGACTGGTCTACGGCCGAGCCTACGCCAGCACCCGCAACCTGATGGCCCCGGCCCTGCTCCACACCCTGGTCGACGTCGCCTGGCGGGGGTTTTTCCGGTGATGGGGGGGCTGCTGTATCTGCCCTGGAAGGGGAACTGTCAGGTAATTGCCGTCACTGTACGGGCGGCGGAACCACTACCGCTTGGACATTTTCGTCAGGTGCTGCCGTAGTGCTTTTCGCGATGCAATTCCTCTCGAATGACTCTCCGTAACGTATCGGCCAACTCTTCCTGTTCCTTCGCCTGCCTCAATGTCTCGTTAATCAGGGTTTGATACCCGCGCTTCCCTGCCTTTGCCTTGTAGTATTCGACGAGGTTTGTGTCCAGCGAGATTGTGATGCGTTGCTTGCGTGGGGCGGGCTTGAGTCCGACGCGGAATGTGGCCCGGTCCAGGTCCGTTTGTGTCACCTTGGGATATTCATCACGATCATTACAGGTTGCTGAAGAAGAGAAGCTTTTCATCGTTGTCTGCCTCACGCATGGAAATAACACGGAGTGCATCTTCAGTTTCAGTATGCACGATTACTACGACCTTCGTGCCCAAAAGCCCAAGCGTGATCCAACGCTGTTCGCCGTAGTTCTCGCGGTTGTCTTCAAAGGTGAACAGAGGACCCTTGAAGACATGCTCAGCGTCGACGAAATCCAGTCCATGCTTCTTGAGGTTGGCTTGCCGCTTGGGTTCGCGTCAAAGGAGCCGCATCACCCAAATTATACATATGAATATGCATATTTCAATACCAATCATCCAAGGGCGACCGCTGTTACAGCAGGCGGCCACAACACTACCGGCGCACTGAAACATCAAGGCGGATGATAGCGAAGACAGGGATGACCAAACCGACGCCGATTATTGGTTGGTAGAATTAATGGAGTTCTTCCTGGTCGATGACGGCTTAAAACTCGCAATTCCATGAATCCATCCCTGCTGGCTGCTCAGGCCATCATCCTGTTTGCCTTTTTCTTCCGATCCTTTTCCGGGTTCGGAGGGGCGTTGCTCAGCATTCCCCTGCTGGCGCTGCTCTTTCCCCTGAAGTTTATCGTTCCTGTCGAATCCTGCCTGGAGGTGGCTCTCAGCATCCTGCTGGTGCCCGGCGCCGTTCGCAGGGTCGACCGGGCCAACCTGTTGCGGCTGTTGGCCGGGGCGGTGCCCGGTAGCCTTGCGGGAGTCTATTTGCTGGCTTCCTGGGGCAACCGGCCTATGGAGATTGTCCTGGGCGTAGCTGTCATTGGGGTCGGTTTGTTCTTCCTGCGAAATACGCCCTCAGCCCCGGTCGTGTCCAGCCGATGGGGGCTGGCGGCGGGGCTTGCGGGAGGATTGCTGGGAGGAATGTTCGGAACCAGCGGCCCGGCCTATGTGGCCTTCCTCTCGAGCCAGGCCCTGGACAAGGCAGCATTTCGGGCGACGCTGATCGTGCTGTTTGCCGTCGAGTACGCCTGGAGGCTCGGATTGTATGCCCACCAGGGGCTGCTGGACACTCAGGGGTTGCAGTTGGCCCTGACTCTGCTGCCGGCTCTGGTGGCGGCGACCCTGTTGGGTCACTTTGTCCATCTCCGGGCTGGGGAGAAGGTGTTTCGGAGGTGGGCAGCGGTCTTTCTGCTCGTGTCAGGCACCTTGTGCCTTTTCTGATTGAGTCACCGCCTCCGTCAGCTCGGCTGCCGAGACGGCGTGGGTGCCGGGCCTGGAGACGGAGATGGACGCGGCCAGGTTGGCCAGCCGGGCGGCCTGGTGCAGATCGGCGCCCTGGGCCAGAGCGGCGGCCAGCGTTGCCAGCACTGTGTCGCCGGCTCCCGAGACCTCCACCGGGGAAGGGCAGAGGGCATCAAGGCGGCAGGTGGAGCCGGAGGGTGGCGCAATCAGCATGCCCTGGCTGCCCATCTTCAGAACTACAGCACAGCCCATCCGGCATCTGAGCGTTTCGGCAATGGTCTCGACGTCATCGCCCGGTTCCCCTCCGGAATCGAGTTGGGCGCTAAGGGAACGGGCTTCGCTCAGGTTGGGGGCGATCAGGTGCAGGTGGCGCCAGTTGAGGGCGTTTCGGGGCTTGAGGTCGGCCACGATCCGGCGGCCGCTCTCCCGGGCCAAGCGTTCGATCCGCTCGGCCAGGCTCGGAGAGAGCAACCCCTTGTCGTAGTCGGAGACCACCAGCAGATCGACCTCGCTCAATCGAGCTTCGATTCGGGCAGCCAAAGCAGCCTGTTCGGCTTCGGTCAAAGGCGAGAGTTCTTCTTCGTCCAGCCGAAGGTAGTAGTGATCTCCCGATAGCACGCGGGTCTTGAGAGTGGTCGGCCTATGACTCTCGAGCAGGGCCCCCTCCACACCCGATTCCCGCAGCAGCCTTTTAACCGCCTCGGCCTCGGAATCGCCTCCTACCATTCCTGTCAGGGCGGTGTGGGCACCCAGCCGGGCCAGGTTGCGCGCCACGTTGGCGGCTCCCCCAAGCGCCCGGGACTGGCTTCGGACTTCCAGCAGGGGGACGGGGGCTTCGTCGGCCACGCCCAAGGCCCGGCAAGCCAGGTAGGTGTCCAGCATGACATCGCCGACCACCAGCACCCGCACGCCGGAGATCTGCCGGATGCATTCCAGGCTATTCTTGACTCGTGTTTCCATGGGGGTCTTGGCCTGAAGGCCGGACGGGAACAGGGGGGTCTTTTATCGGGTCCGTCAGGGCCAACTCCTTTTCCAGCAGTTCACAGATGATGTGGACGACCACCAGGTGGGATTCCTGGATACGGGGGGTGTTGTCGGAAGGCACCTGAATGCAGAGATCACACAGCTCGGGAAAGCTCCCGGCGGAGGATCCGGTGAAGCCGACCGTGGTGGCCCCCTTTTCCTTGGCCATCTGGATGGCCCGCACGACATTCTCCGACTTTCCGCTGGTCGAAAAGGCCGCCACCAGGTCCCCGGGCTTGACGAAGGTGTCCACCTGGCGGGTGAAGGTGCTTTCGTACCCGTAGTCATTGGCGATGGAGGTCATCAGGATCTCGTTGGTGGAAAAGGAGAAGGCCGGGAGTCCCTTGCGCTCGATGCGGAAACGGCCCACCAGTTCGGTAATGAAGTGGTTGGCGTCGGCGGCGCTCCCTCCGTTGCCGAAGGCGTAGACGGTCTTGTGGTCGCGGTAGGTCTGAATGATGGCCCTCACCACCCGTTCGATCTCCGGGAGTTGCTCGGTGATCAGGCGCTGTTTCACCTCGACGCTCTCGCGCAGCAGGCTGCTGATCTGGGGGTGAAAGAGATTCAGCAGCTCTTCCGGATTCAGGTAGGCGATGCCGGGCTTGCAAACCACCGTGGCCGCGGCCTTGTTGGCCAGGGCTGCCGCCGATTTCAGGTCGGCGCCGGCAGACAGGCTCAGGGCCAGAACGGCGGTCACGCTGTCGCCGGCTCCCGCGCGGTCCGCCAGTGGCACCGGGTCGGCGGGAATGGTCTGCGGCCGGCCCGAGGTGGGGAAGATGGTCATCCCCTGGCTTCCGCGGGTAACCAGAACATTCGAGTCCAGCCTCTCGGCCACCCGCCGGCCCGCCCGCTCCGGGCTGGAGTCGGACTCCCCCAGTTGAGCCGCCGCTGCCACGATTTCTCCGGCGTTGAAGGTGAAAAGGTCGGCCCGGGGATACCAGCGGACATGCTCCGGATGGGCGTCGATGACGACCTTCAGCCCCTGGTCCCGGGCCAGGGCTTCCACCGAGTCCAGAAGCGATCGTGTCACGAAGCCGTAGCCCTGATCGTAGACCACTACGGTTCGGGGCCTGCCGGGGAGTTCGGAGGTGAACTCGCCAAGGGGGGGTAGCGAGTCGGCATAGTGGTCGATGGCCGGCCGCTGAAGGATCTGGATGAGCTGGTGGTTTGAGGCGAAAAAGCGCCGACGCTCCGGCAGGCGATAGGGGGCGGTCGGCGGGGCGCTCAGCACCTGAACGCCCTCCTCCCGCAGTTCACCCAAAATCTCCCGGCTGGCCTCATCCCCTTCGAAGAAGCCGTAGAGGGCCGCCTGGCCGCCCAGCCTGGAGATGTTCCTGGCGACATTGGCGGCCCCACCCGGGATGGCCCGCTTCGAGGTGATCTGCAGCACCGGAACGGGACTTTCGGGCGCCAGGCGGTGCACGTCCCCGTAGACCTCACGGTCGATGTGGGTGTCGCCGGCGATCAGGACGCATTGGTCCTTGAATTGACTTACCAGTGACAAAGGCAGCATGTTCCCTCGGAGGATTCCCGGTTACGGCATCTCTTGGCGATCGAGCCGCCCATGCTCTCTGCGGAATGCCCCATTATACCCGGGCCGGCAATTCCCGGGACCCGGGGCCGCCGGGCAAACCGTACATCAGGAAGACCGCGAATCCCCGTCCTCGAACCAGTCCCGGGTCAGATCGAGCCAGAGCACCAGCCCCTGCCAGCGGCCGAAAGGCCGGTAGTGCCTCTGGATGGCGGAGTCCTTGGGGGCCTTCTTCAGTCCATAAACGGCCCCAAACCGGGGTCGGACCCAGCTATCCAGGCTCAGGTGGTCGTGGTGACCCAGCAGCTTCAGCAGATTCCCGGCGGCATAGGGACCGATTCCCTTGATGGCCAGCAGTCGGCGGTAGGCTTCCTCCCCGGTCAGATCCTCCCATTCACCGTTCGGCAGCCTGCCCGTGGCCACTCTCTCGGCCAGCTCAATGAGATAGCCGCTGCGGTATCCGCAGCCAATCTCCCGTCTCAGGAACCGGGAAGTGGTCCCCGCCAGTTGCTCGGGGCTGGGAAAGCAGCAGTAGTCGGAATCCAGTCGTGTCCCCAGCTTCTGAACCATCCCGGTCACCATGCGCTGGGTGGCCTTCCAGGAGCAGTTGGTGGTGCAGATCATCTTGACCATGTCCTCGAAGAAGGAGGGGGCCCGCAGCAACCGCCCCGCCTTGGCCCGGGGGACCCAGTGGAACCGGCCCGAACGGTCCCGCCGTGCCAGTTCCCTATGGAACTCGGCCAGGGATTCTCCCAACCGCAGCATGTGGGCCACGGCCTCCTTGACCGATCTCAGGTCCCGACCGGACAGCGGACCGGAGGAGTGTACGCCCACCCGGACTTTGCCATCCGTTTGTTCCCGCATCTCGGCCAGTGCCGGCTGGGAGTCGAGTTGCAGGACCCGCAATAGCCGGCGCCGACGACGATCCATAACGAAGGGTTGCAGGGTAGACCAGCCGTGGCTCAGCACGGTTCTCCAGAAACTGAAGTCCGGCGGCACGTCGAGAATCAAGGTCGGTTGGGTCATGGGTGGGTTCTCACAGGGACACCAAGTTCAACCGGGGTGCGCCACCCGTGGCATAATTGGGTTTGACGACTCTTTGGAGGGCAACGTGTTCAAAACCGTTCTGGCGGTTCTGCTGGCCAACCCGATCCTGCTTGCAGCGGTTGACTTGAACCGGGAGAACGACCTGCGCCGATTGGTCGCCCAGGTGGCCGAGAACGAGCGCAAGAACAGATTTCGGGAGATGGGCTATTTCTACCGGCTGCAAAATCACAGAATCATACTCGACCGCAAGGGCCGCGAAAAGAAAAGAACCTCTTCCACTTACGAGGTGATCCCACTGGACGACGGTGTCTACCGAAAGCTGATCCGGAGGAACGGCGAACCTCTTTCGGAGAAAGAAGCCCGAAAACAAGAGAGAAAGGCCGAGGCTCGGCTGCGCCGCCAAAGAAACCTTTCCCCTGCGGGCCGCGCCAAACTGGAGCGCAAGCATGCCGAGCGGCGCCGCAAGGAGGCCCTATTCTGGGAGGATGCGGTTCGGGCCTTTCATTTTCACTACCGGGGTGAGGAAGTGCTGAATGGTCGACCCGTGGTCGTGGTGGATCTGCTGCCCCACGAGAAATACCGTCCCGCCGAGAAGGACTTGTGGATTCTGGACAAGCTCAAGGGGCGGGTCTGGATCGACAGGCAGGACCTGCAGTTGAATCAGGTCGAGTTGGAATTCGTCAAGCCCGTGAAGATCGCTGGAGGTCTGGTGGCCAGGTTGTACAAGGGATCGACGCTGTGGGTGCGACAGGAGAAAGTACGGGACGATGTCTGGTTTCCGCGGCGGTTCGAGATGATCATGAACGGCCGGATTTTTCTGCTCAAGGGACTCAACATGAGGATGACCGGAGAGTTCTCCGATTACCGGCGTTTTGGAACCAGTGTGCGGATGGTGCCGGCGGATCCTCCGACCGACGGCGGTTCAGTGGAGAGTAAAGAGTGAAGAGTGGAGAGTGGGAAGTTGTTAGCCGAGGGTTTGGGAACAGCCAAGCCCCTGATGACGTGACTGAGCCTACCTGAAACAAACGAAAAAAGAGCGATCCACGAAGGACCACCAAGCGTGACGGCTCTGCCGCATCGGCAGGGCTGCGGCCTGGCAAGCCGGCGCGCGCCGCCTTGAGGAGCAAGAGTGATGGGAGGACTTCATCCCCTGACGCGTCCCACCAAAGGAGCTCCATCGGTATTCGTGTCCATTCGTGGTTTGTCTTCAAAAACCATCGGCAGTTTCTTCCTCGAATGATCTGCACGGCAGGGACGGGACTAATTTGAAGGATTGCGCCGAGGCCGACTGGATGCTTTGCGTGTCGATCAAATAGCTCTTCACTCTTCACTCGCCACTATTCACTCTTCACCTGGCCGCGCTACCGTCCCCTACCACTGGGCGGTTCATAAGGGAGGAAACAGGGATGTCCCAGATCAGGCCCCGGCGGGAATGGGGAGGTGGAGTTTTTCTCGGGCCGCGTAGACGGTGTATCCCACCACCTCCCGCAGCGAAGCCTGCAGGCGGCGCTTCCAGTTCGACTCGATGGGACTGTTGGGCACGGGGGATCCGAAGACGACGACCTGGCGGTCCTGGAAGATCTGCTTGATCCGGAAGAGGTGGAACCCGTCGCTGACCACTACGACCTGCCGGATTCCCTGACGACGCAAGACTTCCACGATGTGCTGAATGCTGGCCAGCGTGGTCAGCCCTCTGGCTTCCATCTCAATGCTGTCCTCGGGGACTCCATGCTGGATGAGATAGGCCTTGCCGACCTCGGCCTCGGTAAAGCGAGGGTCCATACCGTATCCGCCCGTAGTGATGATCCGGTTTGAGAGCTTTCTCTTGAAGAGCTCCACGCCGTGATCCAGCCGCGCCCTGAAGACGGGCGAGGGCCGGCCGTTGTACTGGGCGGCGCCGAAGACGATAATGCGGCCGGCAGGCCGGGCGTCGTCCCGGTTGGCCTCGGTCCGGACCAGCGCGAAGATCGCCAGAGCATAGACCAGGATGGCGGAGGGAAGATAACCGGCAAGGACTTTGAACGCAAACCGCTTCCGTCGGGCTTTCATGACTCTAATGGGAGAGGTATTCCGCCAGAACTTCGTTGGGGATAGCTCCTTCTCGAACCACTCGGGCCGGTTTCGAGGTCAGGTCCAGAACGGTCGAAGCGGCCGTTCCCGGAGAGTCGCCGGCGTCCACCACCAGCTCGATCTTGCCCCCAAGCTGGCTCAACACGTCCTCTGCCGTGGAACAGGAGGGATGTCCGGACAGGTTGGCGCTGGTGCCGACGATGGGAAGGCGAACCCTGTCAATGACGCTCCGGGTGAAGGGTTGGTTTGGAATCCGCATGCCCACCGTTCCCGTTCCCCCGGTCACCTTCAGGGGAACCCTTTTGGCTGCCGGAAGGATGAGGGTAAGTGGGCCGGGCCAATAGCGCGCCGCGATTTCGTAGAATACCGGTGGAATGCTGTCGCTGATCCCTTCGGCTTGATCCACCGAATCGATCAGCACCAGCAGGGCTTTCCAGTCCGGCCTTCCCTTGATTTGAAAGATTCGCTCTACGGCTCGCAGGTTATAGACGTCCGCGGACAGCGCATAGAATGTCTCGGTCGGGAGGGCGATCAGGTTGCCGTCGAGAATAGCAGCCGAGGCGGTCTCGAGCGCGGTCTGGTCCGCGCCTGCTCCGTGAAGTTTGATTCTTTGCGTTAGCATCAGGCTGAAACTAACATAAACACCCTGGTGGGTCAACGCGGGCGCAGAGGGTGTGGAACAGCCGGGAAGAGCCCACGTTTGAGAGGCCTGAATCCTCCATCACCGGTGCCCTCGGAATACGTTCTCCACCTGCCCCTCAGGCGCCTCGCGACGACGCCTTGGGCTTTACCGGTTTCCCCGGCGAGGACCACCGATGAGTTCTGAAACCATCACCTCGTCCTCGAATCGAAGGATCCAGCGGTTGAGGGCGCTGATGCGTCGCTCTCCCCTGGATGGTGAGGCTCTGGCCGTGGTGGAAGGGCCCAAGCTGGTGCGCGAGGCCTGCGACAGCGGTCTCGAGGTCGAGGAGATCCTGGTGGCCTCCAGCAAGCTGGCTCCCTTCAGGGACGAAGACTGGTCCGAACGGGCAGGGGCCGAGCTCTTCGGTGTCTCGGACAAGCTGTTTCACTCCCTTTCCGATACCGTGACCAGCCAGGGAATCCTGGCCGTCGTGCGCATCCCCGCCGCATGCTTGGATTCCCTGTTGACCGGCGAGCCGCTGCTGCTGGTGGCCAACCAGGTGCAGGACCCGGGCAACCTGGGAACTCTGATCCGCTCGGCGGAGGCCTTCGGGGCCAGCGCGCTATTGCTCACCACCGGCACCGTCAGTCCGCTCAACCCGAAGGCCGTTCGAGCTTCCGCCGGATCCCTCTTCCGAATTCCCATTGCCGGCCCGTTGGCCCCTGCATCGCTGGCCCCACGACTGCGCCGGAGCCGGATCCGTCTGATGGCGGCCGTGCCGGACGGGACTACCGATTTCCGGCAGGCCGACTACCGAGGCGGTCTGGCCCTGGTGGTAGGGAGCGAGGGTGGGGGAATCCCCCCGGGTTTGGGCGCCTTCGATGCCGAGATCCGCGTGCCCACTGCCAAAGGGGTCGACTCGCTCAATGTGGCGGCTGCAGCCGCCATCGTCTTGTGCGAAGCCGCCAGGCAAAGAGATTGTCGTGGAGGCTTCACCCAATCGACAGGTCGGAGTCAGGCGTTGTAGCATGAGCACCATGAATCTCTTTCCAGAATTCGCCTCGCCCCGGCAGGTCCCGGCAGGGGAGGGGGCGCCGCTGGCGGACCGGATGCGGCCCACCCGGCTGGAAGATTTCGTGGGCCAGCAGCACCTGGTCGGTCCCGGCAAGCCGGTGCGCCTGCTCCTGGAAAAGGACCGTATCGGGTCCCTCATCCTCTGGGGTCCTCCGGGTACCGGCAAGACCACCTTGGCCCGCATCATCGCCCAGGGTACCCGGATGGACTTCGTCCCCTTCAGTGCGGTCCTTTCGGGAATCAAGGAGATCCGCTCGGTGATGCAGGAGGCGGAACGGAACCGGCGTTCCGGGCGCCGGACCCTGCTGTTCATCGACGAGATTCACCGTTTCAACAAGGCCCAGCAGGATGCTTTCCTGCCTTTTGTCGAAACCGGCGCCATTGTCCTGATCGGCGCCACCACCGAGAATCCTTCCTTCGAGGTGAATCCCGCCCTGCTTTCCCGTTGCAAGGTTTACCAACTGGAACCGCTGTCATCCGAGGAGGTGGTCCAACTGCTTCGGCGGTCTCTGAGCGACCGGGAGCATGGAATGGGGGCCGACCCGATCGAGATTGAGGATACCCACCTGGCCATTATCGCCCAATTAGCCAATGGAGACGCCCGGGTGGCCTACAACACCCTGGAGATTGCCGTTCAGATGGCTCCAGCCGAGGAGGCCGGCCAGAGAAGCATCAGCGAGCAACTGGTCAGAGACGCGATGCAGCGGCGGGTGCTTCTCTACGACAAGGCTGGCGAGGAACACTACAATCTCATTTCGGCGCTGCACAAATCGCTTCGCAACAGCGATCCGGACGCTGCAATCTACTGGCTGGCACGCATGTTGGAGGCCGGCGAGGACCCCCTCTACATCGCCAGGCGAATGGTCCGCTTCGCCTCCGAGGACGTGGGCATGGCCGACCCTCACGCCCTGACGGTGGCCGTGCAGGCCAAGGAAGCCTTCCACTTCATCGGACTCCCCGAGGGGACCCTGGCCCTGGCCCAGGCAGCGGTCTACCTGGCCACTGCTCCCAAGTCCAATGCCCTGGACAAGGCCTATGCCGCGGCCGTCGCGGACGTGAAGCACACCCTTGCCGAGCCGGTCCCCGTGCACCTGCGCAATGCCCCCACCCAGCTCATGAAGACTCTGGGTTACGGCAAAGGCTACCAGTACGCCCACGATTTCGCCGATCGGTTGACCGCCATGAGTTGCCTTCCGGAATCGCTGAAGGGTCGAAGGTACTTCCGGCCCTCGGGGGAGGGATTCGAGGAGGTCATCCGACAGCGACTGCAAACCTGGCGGGAGAAGATCGCCAGGCTCCGCCGGACGGAAAAAGACGAGGGTTCGAGCTCGGTTTGAAGTGAATCTGGGGGAACCGAATTGTAGAGGGACTATTGTGTGCTGGATATTCTCCCAAAGATCACTGATAGCTCACAAAAGTCGAAAATATGACGCGTGATGCGGTAGAATTCCTTCGAGTTGCGGTTCAAAGACCAGGGACAGGGTTATTCGGTCGATTGGAGATCTTTTGCTCTCCCCCTGAGAAACCTCTAGAATGCAGCCGGCCCTTCGCATCACCGGTGTGGGTGTGCATCGAGTGGCTGCGGCCCAATGGGTTCCCGGTTCGGAGTGTCGCCGCCGCTTGCGGATAGCCCCAACCTTTAGAGAAGAGGATACCCCGCGATGACACAGAAACGCTTCGACTCCGTCAGCGCAGTGAATACCTGGAGCGGCAGATCGGAATCCCGGTCGGGTGACCGCGATCTCCTCCCTCGAATCTTCGGGGAAGACACCTTTGGGGTGAAGGAGATGCGCGCGCGGCTGCCCGACAACGTCTTCAAGCAGCTATTCAGGACCATTGAGCACGCGGAAGCGCTCGACACAAAGAGTGCCGACACGATCGCCGCAGCGATGAAGGACTGGGCCCTCTCGCGGGGCGCCACCCACTATTCACACTGGTTCCAGCCGCTCACGGGGAGCACCGCCGAGAAGCACGACTCCTTTTTGAAGGTCGATCGCGATGGGCGCGCCATCACTGAATTCGGGGGCGACGAGCTTGTTCAGGGCGAGCCCGACGCGTCTTCGTTCCCCTCCGGGGGGCTCCGCGCCACCTTCGAGGCTCGCGGCTATACGGCTTGGGATCCGACCTCGCCGGCCTTCATTCTGGGCGGCGAGTCGGCCACTTACCTCTGCATTCCCACTGCCTTCTCCAGTTGGGCGGGCGAAAGTCTCGATGCCAAGATTCCCCTGCTGCGGTCGATGGACGCGCTTGACCGGGTCACGCGCCGCGCGCTCAAGATCTTCGGTGTGGAGGCCGGACGGGTCACGGCCAGCCTGGGTCCCGAGCAGGAGTTCTTCCTGGTGGACCGCGAGTTCTATTACCGCCGCCCGGACCTGATGACTTGCGGCCGCAGCCTCTTCGGAGCCAAGCCGCCGAAGGGACAGGAGCTGGACGACCACTACTTCGGTTCAATCCACGATCGGGTGATGGCCTACATCCAGTCGGTCGAGATGGACCTTTACCGGCTGGGTGTCCCGATGAAGACGCGCCACAACGAGGTGGCGCCGGGGCAGTACGAGGTGGCGCCGGTCTACGAGAACGCCAACGTGGCCTCCGACCATCAACAGTTGATGATGCGGATCCTGGAGCGGAACGCGCGCGACTATGGACTGGTGTGCCTGCTGCACGAGAAGCCCTTCCAGGGGATCAACGGGAGCGGCAAGCACCTCAACTGGTCCTTCGGGACCGCGGACCGAAACCTGATGGACCCGGGGGACACTCCCCACGACAACCTGATGTTCCTCTTCTTCTGCACCGCGGTCATGAGCGCGGTGGAGAAGCACCAGGATCTGCTGCTGGCGTGCGTTTCGAGCGCGGGGAACGACCACCGTCTGGGCGCAAACGAAGCCCCGCCCTCGATCATTTCGGTCTTTCTGGGCGACCAGTTGCAGGACATCTTCCAGCAGATCGAGGAGTCGGGCTCGGCGGAGGAGACGGAACGGAAAGACCTCCTTGCTCTGGGTGTCTCGGTGCTGCCCGACCTGCCGCGCCACTTCGGCGACCGCAACCGCACATCGCCCTTCGCCTTCACCGGAAACAAGTTCGAGTTCCGCGCGGTGGGTTCGTCGGCGAGCATTTCGCTGCCGGCAACGGTGCTCAACACCATCGTGGCCGAGTCTATCGACCTCTGGACCGACGTGCTTGAAGCGGTGGTCGAGGCCGGGGCATCCGTCGAGACCGCGCTGTGGAAGCTGCTCTCCAACGAGGTCCCCTCGTTCAAGCGGATCATTTTCAACGGCGACAACTACGCTCCCGAGTGGGTGGAGGAGGCCGAGCGGCGGGGACTGCTCAATACGGGGAATACAGTGCAGGCGCTTCCCGCGCTCGCTTCGCCCAAGAATCAGCGTCTCTTCGACAAGTACGGAGTCATGACTCCCCGCGAGCTCGAGGCTCGGCTGGAGGTGCTGACCGAGCAGTATTTCATCAAGATCAACATCGAGGGCGAGACGGCCGCCCACATGGCACGCTGCACGATCCTGCCGGCGGCGGTCAACTACCTGAACCAGTTGGTTTCGGCTCGGGGAGGATCTCGGGCGGCGGAGGTTGGAACGAGTGGCCTCGACAGCAACATCGAGCGCGTTTCGGGACTCATCGACGAACTGACGGCGGCGCTGGACGAGCTCGACGCTCAGAACGAGGAACTCGGGGGCGACGAGGTGTCGTCGAAGGTGGTCCACATGCGCAACAACGTGATTCCCGCGATGAACGCGGTGCGCGTAGTGGCAGACCGGATGGAGAAGGTGATTCCGGACGATCTCTGGCCGCTGCCCAACTATCGGGACATGCTGTTCGTGAGATAGGCGGGGTCAGGTCCCGGCAAAGACGCGGGTACCGTGTGCGACAGCGGCAACCGGGCGGCCCGGTTTCTCCCACATCCCGTTAAGGGAGCAGTGATCCGGAACTGCCGAGGGTCTCACTACCAATCCACTACAGATCCGTCGTCGGCGTCGTAGGTTTCCGGATTGTGCCAGTCGTGGCCGATCTTTGAGGCCAGGGCCTCCTCGTCGATTTCGATCCCCAACCCCGGTCCCGTCGGCAGATCAATGTAGCCTTCCTTGACCTGAAAGGGTTTCTTGAGGTAGCCCTCTCCCAGGCTTACCTGTTCCTGGCAAAGAAAATTGGGGATCGAGGCCGCCATCTGCAGTCCGGCGGCCAGCGAAATGGGTCCCAGGGGGTTGTGGGGGGCCAGCGTGGCATAGTGGGCCTCCGCCATTCCCGCAATCAGCCGGACTTCGGTAATTCCTCCGGCGTGGCACAGGTCGGGCTGCAGGATCGAGGCCGCTCCCTTTTCCAGAATTTCTCTGAAGCCCCACTTGGTGAAAATGCGCTCGCCGGTGGCGATCGGCAGGTGGGTGCCCCTGGCGATGTCGGCCATGACTTCCACGTTCTGGCAATTGACCGGTTCCTCGATGAACATGGGCTGGTAGGGTTCCAGCGCCTTGATGAGCAGTTTGGCCGTCTGGGGGGAAATGGCTCCGTGAAAGTCGATGCCGATGTCCCCTTCCGGTCCGGCGGCCTGGCGCAGCTCGGCGAATTTCTCGGCCGCGTAATCCACGAATTGCGGTGTTTCCACCGGGCGGGCGGGGCGCTTCTTGGCCGGTCCCGTCTTGAAGGCCGTAAACCCCTGCCGCATCTTGTCCTTCACTGCCTCCGGGGTACCGGCATGGGCATACACTCGAATCCGCTGTCGGGTCGGACCTCCCAGCAACTCGTAGACGGGGACCTGCAGCGCCTGGCCCTTGATGTCCCAAAGCGCCTGATCGACGCCGCTGAGTGCGCTGGTGAGAATCGGTCCTCCACGGTAAAAGGCGTGACGGTAGATCGCCTGCCAGTGGTGGGCCACCGCCCGCGGATCCTTGCCGATCAGGTAGGATTCCAACTCCTGGACGGCGGTGGCGCAGGTCCGGGCCCGGCCCTCCAGGATCGGCTCTCCCCAGCCCGCGATTCCCGCGTTGGTATGGATCTTCAGGAACAGCCAGCGGGGCCTCACCAGAAAGGTCTCCAACCTGGTGATGCGCATGAGCTCCCGGGCTCGTGTTCGCCGGGGTTCCGGGGGAGAGGCAGCGGCCGCTGAGGGCGCTCCTCCCGACCCGGTCGCCTGGGCCGCACCCAACCCGATCATCCCGGCAGTGCCCTTGAGCAGAGACCGCCGCGGCAGTTTTTGGTCGTCGAGCGAATTTTTCTTCAAGGCTCCATCTCCGTGGGAGGGACAGCTTCAGATTGGAGGTCGCAGGAGAAACTCCGCCATTCTATCACTTGGCCACCTCAGCGGACGTCGATCACCTGCCGAATTCTACGGAAGACGGAATCGAACATGGGCTGAGTGAGCTTTCCCGTAAAGGTGTTCTGCTGGCTGGGGTGATAGGAGGCCAGCAGCAGGCGGTCGCCGCTCAGGGCGACCTCGAGGCCGTGCTTGAAGCGGGGACGCCTGGTGCGGCTGTTTCCTCGGTAAAGGTCCCAGGCGTTATCGAAGGCGATTCGGCCCAGCGCCAGCACCACCCGAACCCTCGTCAGACGCTCCCATTCGAATTGCAGGTAGGGACGACAACTGCGAATCTCCTCCGGGCTGGGCTTGTTGGCCGGAGGGGCGCAGTGGATGACGGCGGTGATGTAGCAGTCGATCAGTCTCAGCCGATCCTGGCGGTGGGTGGATTCCGGATGGCTGGAGAAGCCGTGTCGATGGAGGGCGCCATAGAGCCACTCTCCGCTTCGGTCCCCGGTAAACATGCGTCCGGTTCGGTTGGCTCCGTGAGCGGCCGGAGCCAGTCCGACCACCAACAGGCGGGCGTCCTCCTGCCCGAAGCTGGGCACCGGCCGACCCCAATAATCCCATTGCCGGAATCTGGCCACCTTCTCCCGGGCGGTCTGCTCTCGCCAGGCATTCAGCCGAGGGCACAGGCGGCAACCGGGAATCTCCACCTGCAGGCGGTTCAGGTCGCCGATCTCGGAAAGATTCGGTGTCAACACCAAGAACTCGGCAAGGTCGCGGCTCCTAGCCTGCATTTTCTCACCAGGCGGCATGATCATAGCGCAGGAATTTCCCCTTCAGCGCGTGCTCGCGACCGAAGAGCGTAGCGGTCACTACGGTCGAGGGAGCCTGTGCGCGCTGAAGGGGAAAGGACAAGCCAGGGCATGCCCAGCGCCGTCTGGTACCCGCAAGCCCTTTACATGGAGCCAATCAAAGTACTGAAAGATAGACTCCCTTTCGTCATGCTACCAGCGACCTGGTGAGAAATGCGGGCTAGATGCGAAAAATTGGGAAATCAAGGAATAGCCGCGGCAACGGCGTCGAGGGAGGCGAGGTGAAGCGCGGCTGGATCCCCTGCTTGGGTGAGAGGGACATGGGTTGCCCGCAAGGTCCGCCCAAAATAAAACGCCCTGAAGCTGAATCAGCTTCAGGGCCGGGAAACGAACGTTGTGACGGAAACCAGTCTATATGGCCGTCTCTTCTTCGTCGGACTTGACCACTTCCTGTGCCTGCAGACCCTTGGGTCCCTGCACAACCGTGAATTCCACCGACTGTCCTTCTTCCAGGGTGCGGTAGCCCTCGGACTGAATCGCAGTGTGATGGACGAAGACGTCACCGCCCTGACTGCGCTCAATAAAGCCGTAACCCTTGGAATTGTTGAACCATTTGACTTTTCCGGTCTCTCTACTCATGGACTTCGAGACTCCTTTCGCATCGTGTGGGAGGTGTCGTAGATGTTTTTACAACTTGAAGAAGCCTCGAAAAAAAGGGGAGCCTACAGACAATCGGACCGCCAAGGGGAGCAACCTCATTTTCGACATGCTTACAACTCAAATCCCTAAAAACATTACAACGGATGCGAAAGTATACGGAAACCACCCAAACTGTCAAGATTTTGATCGAGACTGCTTCAACTCGAAACCCTTCGCAAATACGTACGCCACCAGCGCCACCACAAAGACCACCAGGAGCATCCAGGCAATGCCCTGGAGCGTCTCGATGATGGTTCGATAGACCTCCAGCGTCCACCGCTCCGACGTCAGGACCAGAATCTCTTCGTCCTTCCGGGATGCCGAGATGTAGCGTTCCAACTGGTGGATGCGAACGCCTGACGAGATACCGACAACGTAGGCCGCGAACTTGATGTAGCGGTGCCACGCCCCGCCCAGGTCCTCGGCTACGATCCGATCGAGTATTGAAGCGATGGGCCGGTCAAAAAGTCGCACCACGCCATAGGATACCGCCAAGGCAATCAGGAAAGTGATGATCAGTAATGTGAAGAACATAGGAATCTGCAGCCTCCCAGCAAGGGTCTTCGGGTGAATATATGACGCGGGTTCCCGTGTCAACGAAAAACCGGATTTCTCGACACCCTACAGTACCGACAGCTTGGAGATCAGCGAGAATAGCGGCAGGTACATGGAGATGACAATCCCGCCGACCAGCAGTCCCAACAGCAGGATCAGCAGAGGCTCCAAGGCGGTCAACAGATCGGATACGGCGGCGTCGACCTCGTCTTCATAGAACTCGGCCAGCTTGGTCAACATGGCGTCCAGGGCGCCCGTCTGCTCCCCTACACTCACCATCTGAGTGACGATGGGAGGGAATATCCGGGAATACCGAAGAGTCTCGGCCATGGCCTTCCCCTCCTGGACGGCGCCGCGAGTCTTGAGGACGGCTTCCTCCACCACCGCGTTGCCTGCCGTTCCGGCAGTGATGGCCAGAGATTCCAGGATCGGCACTCCGCCGGAAAGGAGCGTGGCCAGAGTTCGGGAGAACCTGGAGATGGCGATCTTGCGCATCACGCCTCCCAGGACGGGAATCCTCAGCAGGGCCCGGTCCATGGCATGGCGGCCGCCCGGGGTCGCGTAGTAACGCCGGAAGGTGTAAGCAAGCCCGATGGCGCCGAGCATGAGGAAAGGAATGGTGTGGCCGACCAGTTGGCTGATGGCTATAACCACCCGGGTCGGCAAGGGAAGCTCGGCCTGGAGGCTGACGAAGAGAGTGGTGAACATCGGAACCACCTTCCACAAGACCAGAAGCACGATTGCCATGGCGACCGCCAGAACCACGGCCGGATAGACCATGGCTGACACCACCGCGCGCTTCAACTTGACCGCCTTCTCAATGTAGGTGGACAGCCTCCGGAGAATGGTGTCCAGGATGCCTCCGGCCTCTCCTGCGGCCACCATGCTGCTGTAGAGGGGATCGAAGACCCTGGGGTGTTGTTCCAGTGCCGACGCCAGGGAAGTCCCACTCTCTACGTCCTCCCTCACCGCCTGCAACACGCTTTGGAAGGCACTGTTTTCCTGCTGCTGTCCCAAGGAATCCAGGCACTGCACCAGAGGCAATCCGGCGTCGATCATGACCGAGAATTGCCGGGTGAAGACTGCGAGCTCCTTGGGTTTGACACGGCCCCGGCTTCGGGAAAAGAAGCGGCGGTCGACCTCTTCCTTGATCATCACCGGCCTGACCTGCTCTCTTCGCAGCACATTGGCCAACGCCTGCCTGGAAGCTGCCCGGCGCCGGCCGCGTACTTCGGTTCCGGTCCGGGATCTTCCGCGATAGAGGTATACCGGCATTGACCCTTCCAGAGGGCCCGGGCGCTTTCGTCCAGGCCGGTTAGCCCGCATTTCTCACCAGGGGGTGTGATCCTGGCGCAGGAATTTTCCCCTCAGCGCGTGCTCGGGAGCGAAGAGCGTAGCGGTCACTACGGTCGAG